>JBBSAF010000166.1:0-6140 GCA_038252525.1 Tepidisphaerales bacterium | reverse complement strand
GGCACAGCCCGATGGTCCGCACCCCGCCGTATTCGTTGCACGCCCACGTGTTCATCGCCATGGGATTCGAGTAATTCAGCATGATCGCGCCGGGCTTGGCCCCCAAGCACATATCCTCGCAAAACCCCAGCATCGCATGGATCGTTCGCTGGGCATACATGATCCCGCCCGCGCACAGCGTGTCGCCGACGCATTGATCCACGCCATATTTCAGCGGGATGTCGATGTCGCTCTGGAACGCCTCCAGCCCCCCTTGGCGAATCATGCAAATCACATAGTCCGCGCCCTCGATCGCCGGCCGGCGGTCGGTGGTCGCCTCCACCTTCGCCGGAAGCTTGTTGGCCTTGATGTCGCGCAGGCAGAGCCGCGAAACCATGTCCAGATTTTTCTTGGACAAATCCGTCAGCGCGAAAGTCGTGTCGGCCAACTCCGGCACCGCCAACAAATCCTGCATCAATCGCCGCGTGAAGCCGATCGAACCCGCCCCGATCATCGCCACCTTGATCGCCATGCCAATGCTCCCGGAAAGGCCCGATGGGCCAACAGTGCCGCGCTGCGGCGCGGCGGTTGGATTCGATTCTCACAAAGCAACCCGCAACCGCAAGGGGACGGCCATGGCGGTTATGGTGCTCGCGGGCCACATGGAGACGGATCGCGTGCGGAATTACGCAATGTCCGCCCCTGTTCCGAGCCATTTTCAAGGACACATGGAAGGCCGCGAGCGGTATGGCAACGAGGCGCCTCGCCCAATGCCGTCAACGTACCGGTCGCACGACGGACACAGGTGAGGGCATAGGTCGCCTTTGCTGTCGCGGGGCCGCCTCGGCCTCGTTGTTATACACAAGTCGCCCGCCAACCGCCGTCGTTCTCACGTCGCCGGGGCGCCTCGCCCCCGCTTTCCCATTCAAGCCGATGAGGACGGCGCTCAACGGGGATTTTCACAACCTCCAAACCCAGATTCGACCGGTGATGCGCCCCGGACGGGGCCGAGGCGGCCCCGCGACGGAATAAAGGATTCCTTACGTTGACGGCGTTGGGCGCATCGCCCCCGCCTTTCTTCGATCCATCACGTTTCAGGAACGCCTTCCCACGCTTGCCCCGCATACCAACACGCCGCCACATGATCCGCCGACCCCTTGCCCTCCAGCGGCGGCCGCTCATGGACGCACCGCGACGGCAGACGCTCCGATTTCCCCGCGATCGTCACCTCCACCACGTCCCCCCCGCCCGATTCCCCCGCCACCTTCCGCGCCAACCCGCAGCGCGGATGGAACGGGCACCCGCCCGGCGGATTGGCCGGACTTGGAACCTCCCCGGCCAGGATGATCCGCCGCCGCGTCGGGTTGGGGTCCGGTTCCGGCGCCGCCGACAGCAGCGACTGCGTGTACGGATGCAGCGGGTTGCCATACAGGTCGTCGGCCGGCGCCTTCTCCACGATCCGCCCGAGGTACATCACCGCCACCTCGTCGGAGATGTGCTTCACCACCGCCAGATTGTGCGCGATGAACAGAAACGCGATGTTCAATTCCTTTTGGAGGTCGTCCAGCAGATTGAGAATCTGGCTCTGGATCGACACATCCAGCGCCGAAACCGGCTCATCGCAGATGATCAGCGCCGGCGACAGCGCCAACGCCCGCGCGATGCCGATCCGCTGGCGCTGCCCGCCGGAGAACTCGTGCGGATAACGGGCGGCGTACACCGGGTCCAGCCCCACGCGCTTCAGCACCGCCGCCACCCGTTCATCCCGCTCGCGTCCCTTGGCGATCCCATGCACCTCGAGCGGCTCGCCGATGATCCGTCCCACGCTCATCCGCGGATTCAGGCTCGACACCGGATCCTGGAATACGATCTGCATCTGCCGGCGCAACTTGCGCAGCGCCTCGCCCCGATACGCGAAAAAATCCTCCCCCTTGAACCGCACCGACCCGCCCGTCGCCGGGATCAGCCGCAGGATCGTCCGTCCCACCGTCGTCTTGCCACACCCCGATTCGCCCACCAACCCCAGCGTCTTGCCGGCCTGGATGTCGAAATCCACCCCATCGACCGCCTTGACATGCCCCGCCACCCGCGACAGCACCCCCTTGCGGATCGGAAACCATGTCCGCAAGTCGCGCACCTCCAGCAGCGGGACCTCCCGCGGCCGCGCCGTGGGTTCTTCGACGGATTGCGACGCGACGCCGGTCATGACGCCCCCTCCACCGAGGTCATGTCCATCGGCACTTGCCGCGTGTGATCCAACTCCGGCCGGCTCGCCTCGCCCTCCCCGTGCCCCGGCGCGAAATGGCACGCCGCCCAATGCCCGCCCGCCACGTCGCGCAACACCGGATCATCGCCCACGCACTTTTTCATGACTCGCGATGGCTCATCATCGAACGTGATGCCGACCGCCTCTTCCGCCCCCGCCTTTTCCGCCAGTTCCCGCGTCAACGCGCAGCGCGGATGGAACGGGCAACCGCTCGGCAAACGGGCCGGATTCGGCACGCTCCCCGGTATCGTCGCCAGCCGTCCCTCGGTCGATCGCAACGTCGGCACGCTGCGCAGCAGACCCCCCGTGTAGGGATGCAGCGGCGAGCGGAACAAATCCTCCACCCTCGCGCATTCCACCACCCGCCCCGCGTACATCACCGCCACCACGTCGGCGTTTTCCGCCACCACCCCCAGATCGTGTGTGATGAGCAGGATCGACATTCCCCGCTCGCGCTGCAGCCGTTGCAGCAACTCCAAAATCTGCGCCTGGATCGTGACATCCAGCGCCGTCGTCGGCTCGTCGGCGATCAGCAGCCGCGGCCGGCACGACAGCGCCATGGCGATCATGACCCGCTGGCGCATCCCCCCCGACATCTGGTGCGGATACTCCCCCAGCCGCCGTCGCGGATCGGCGATCCCGACATCCCGCAGCGCGCTCTCGGCGATGTCCACCGCCTGTCTCGAACCGACCGCCTGGTGCAGACGCACCGCCTCGACGATCTGGTCGCCGATGGTGAACACCGGATTCAGGCTCGTCATCGGCTCCTGGAAGATCATGGCGATCTCCCGACCGCGGATTTTCCGCATCGCCGACTCGCGCAACCCCAGCAGATCCCGCCCGTCCCAATGGATCGCCCCCCCGACGATCTCCCCCGGCGGCTGGGGAATCAACCGCAAAATCGAGAGCGCCGTCACCGACTTGCCCGACCCCGACTCTCCCACCACCGCCAGCGTCTGTCCCGCGAAGATCGCATAGCAAACCCCCTGCACCGGGACGATCAGTCCCCGCGCCGTGCGGAACCCCACCGAGAGATTGTCGATGCGCAATAGCGGTTGGCCCATTTTGAGGCCCCACCAATACGGGATGCCCCCGGCACCGTCAACCAAAAGTCGCCGTCCGTCCCCGCCGCTCGCCCGCCTGTCCCATCCGCCGCGCGGGCGCGAAGCGGATTCTGATTCAGTTGGCTTAGCCGCCCCCGGCTGAGCGCCCCATCCGCCGCGCGGGCGCGAAGCGGATCGTGGATTCGTCGGCGGGCGGGCGACCCAATGAAGAGTCCCATCCGCCGCGCGGGCGCGAAGCGGATTCGTTACAATCCCCTTCCGATGCTCAACCGCCTCCGACGACTGCGGATCTCGCTGGCCGCCAAATGCCAGATTCTCTTCGGCGCGGCCGTCGTTCTCATCATTTCCGCGGCCTTGTTCGTCCCGTGGCAGCGAATGGAGCAACTCGTCGACCAGATCGACCGCCGCGCCGCCGGAACCCTCGCCCGCGATGTGGTCCTTCGCCATGTCGAGCACGAAACGTCGCTGGCGGCCGGCGGTCCCGACGCCATCCCCCTCGGGTCCCGCCGCGTGGACATTCCCGCCACCCAGCCCGATGGCGATCGCTACTTCGTCCCCGAGTTGGTCGCCGCCCCCCCGCCGGAGCAAATGGCGAATCTGACCCCGTTCCAACGCAACGCCATCCGCTATTTCCGTGAAAATCCCGCCGAGGAATCCGTCAGCCGCTATTATCCCCGGCGCGACGGACAGGGATTCCGCTATGCCCAGTCGCTCTACGCCCAGGGGCGATGCCTCGACTGTCACGGCCCGCGCCCCGCGCCCCCCGCGCCTCCCGGCCCGACCAGCCGACCGACCGGCCGCCTCACCGCCCGCGGCGGACAGCTTCTCGGCGTCGTGCTGGTGGACATCCCCTCGCAGGTCGAGACCAACCAACTGCTCCTCAATCGCGTCTTCCTCCTCACCGCCGGACTATTGGCCGGTGTGCTGGCGATCCTCGTGTTCTATTTGATCGTCACCCACCTCATCCTCCAGCCGGTGCGGGTGCTGCAGGAAACCGCCCAGAAAGTCTCCGAGGGGGACCTCAACATCCGCTCGGACATCAACACCGGCGACGAGTTCCAGCAACTCTCCGAAACCTTCAACCAAATGCTCACCAACCTCCAGCGCGGCGAGGACCAGCTCCGCGCCGCCAACAAGAGCCTCGACCTCAAGCTCGTCCAACTCGCCGAAGCCAACGTCGGGCTTTTCGAGTCCAACCGCCTCAAGAGCGAGTTCCTGGCCAACGTCAGCCACGAACTGCGGACGCCCCTCAATTCCATCCTCGGTTTCGCGGATTTATTGAAGGACGCCGCCGACGACGCCAAAAGCCAGCGCTATGTCCACAACATCCTGCGCAGCGGCCAAAACCTGCTGGATCTCATCAACGACCTGCTCGATTTGGCCAAGATCGAGGCTGGCAAAATGGAGGTCCGCATCGAGCCGGTGTCGATGTCCGACGTCTTCGAGGGACTCACCAGTCTGCTCAAGCCGTTGTATGAGGCCAAGCGCCTGGCGATCGACGCCGCCGTCGCATCGGAGGTGCCCCTGGTGCGGACCGACGCCGCCAAATTGCAGCAGATTCTTTACAACTTCCTATCCAACGCGATCAAGTTCTCGCCGGTCGAGGGCACGATCACGGTGCGGGCCTCCGGCGACGACGGGCGAGTGATCCGTGTGTCCGTGACCGACCAAGGTCCCGGCATCGAACCGGCCCATCAACAAGTCATCTTCGAGAAGTTCCGTCAACTCGACGCCTCGGTCACCCGCGAGCACGGCGGCTCCGGCCTCGGGCTGTCCATCAGCAAGGAGCTCGCAACCCTCCTCGGCGGTGCCATCGGCGTCGTCAGCACCCCCGGTCGCGGCGCCACCTTCTGGCTCACCCTCCCCCTCCGCCCCCCCTCCCGATGAAAACGGGGACGCAGTCGAGTGCGGCTATGCCACAGATCTCTTGGCAGCCGCGTATTTCAGGTCGGCAGAGGATTCGTGTATGACCACGAGGCGTTCCGCGCCGTCTGACGGTATAGCGGGGCGAATAGGGATTGGGAGCTTGTGAAACAGCCTACCGCAGGTCGATTTGCCCTTTCCAAAGAAGGCACAGGCACCGAAAAGCGGTGCCGAGGCGCCCCGGCCACGGTTGAGTCCGCCTGTCAAACCCCACCGCCTACCGGCGATGGATCATTTGCCACGCCGAGAGGGAGGCGCCGAGGCAGCCGGCTTGGTCTCCGGCGGCGGCGACGACGATTTTCATCTCGTTGGCGTGTTTCTTGAACGCCAGCTTGGCGAAGGTCTCGCGAATGATCCGCATGATGCGGTCGGTGAGGGCTTGGCCGCCTTCGATGAAGCCGCCGCCGATGACGATGCGGTCGGGGTCGATGGTGTCGGCGATCTGGCGGCAGAGCTTGGCGATGGCCTGCGATTGCCAATCGAAAATGCCTTGGCAGAGCTCGTCGCCCTTGGCGGCCAGCCCGCGCACCTGGTAGGCGCGTTTGCGCCACATCTCATCGCCGGTGATTTCGTGCAGGGGGTGGTTTTTGTATTTCGGCAGGGCCAGCGCCACGGGGAGGATTTTCATGAGGGCGGCCATGGAGGCATAGGCCTCGGCGCAGTAAAGCTGCCCGCAGCCGCACCGTTCTTGGGGGGCGCCATCGACGAATGCGGGATGGACGATCTCGACGTGGCCGAGCTCGGCGCCCATGCCGCGGGCGCCGCGAAGAAGGCGTCCTTGGATGACGATGCCGCCGCCCAGCCCGGTGCCGGGGGCGAGCAGGGCCATGACCTCGGTGCCCTCGGGGTTGCCGATGTGGCTTTCCCACAGGGCGGCCGAGTTGCAATCGTTCTCGTAGGACACCTGC
>JBBSAF010000165.1:0-6183 GCA_038252525.1 Tepidisphaerales bacterium | reverse complement strand
GGTGGTGGCGGCACTGTCGCGGGCGGTCTTGGCGGCGCCTTCGGCCTTGGCGGCGTGATCGAGATCGCGGCGGCGGATCGTGGCAGCGCGGGATTTCTCGGCGCTGGCGTTTTCATCGCCTTCGACGGCGCTCGCCCGCTCCGCGGCGGCGACGGCGGACCGCACGGCGGCGATGGCGGGTTCGCGCGACTTGACGACGGCGAGGGTCTTGGCGGCGGCGCGGTGGGCGTCGAATCGCTCGCGGATGCGGCGGTCGTCATCGTGTTTGGCGACGGCGGCGGTCTCGGTTTCGCGGGCGGTTTTCAGGACCGATTCGGCGGATTCGACGGCTTGGCGGGCGGTGTCGCGGCGGGCGGCGAGTTCGACGGCGTTGGCGGCTTTGGCCTGCCGCAGGACGGTTTCCTGTCGGAGGCGGACGGCCTCGCAGCGGGTTCGCAGGTCGGAGGCGCGGGATTTGAGTTCGCGTTGGATGGCTTCGTGGAACGCGGTGGGGAAGAGGGTCGAGAGGATTTTTTCGCGCTCGTCGCTGGCGGCCATGAGGAGCTCGCGGAAGCGGCCCTGGGGCAGCATGATGACTTGGCGGAATTGCCGGCTGTCGAATCCCAGCAGGGTGCGGGCGCGTTCGGTGGCGTCGGTGGGTTTGGTGTCGAGGGGGATGCCGTCGGCGTCGCCGGCGGCCGAGGTGCGTTCGTAAAAGTTGGCCGTGGGATTGTCGGAAACCAGGCCGCCGCCGCGTTTGGCGGGACGTTTCTGGGCGGGTCTTCGGGTGACGCGATAGCGTTTGGGACCGAGGGCGAAGTCGAACGTGACCTCGGTGGGGGTGTTGGGGTCGGCGAGTTGGCAGCGCATCTGCTCGGCGCTGCGTTCGTCGCCGGAGGTGTCGCCGTAGAGGGCGTAGCAGATGGCGTCGAGGAGGGTGGATTTGCCGCCGCCGGTGGGGCCGTGGATGAGCAGGAGGCGCTGTCCGTCGAGTCGGGTGAAGTCGACGGTTTGGGTTCCGGGGTAGGGTCCAAAGGCGGAGAAGGCGAGGCGAAGGGGTTTCATGCGATCACCTCGCGCTGGGCGTTGCGAACGGTGTCGATCACGCCGGTCAGCTCGGCGCGCTGGTCGGCGGTGAGGTCGGCGTCGGTCATGTCCTTGAAAAACGCCTCGAAAATGGTCATTTCGTCCACGGCGGTCGAGGGCGCGGGGGCGTCGGGCGCGCGCCCGGCGGCGGCGGCGAGTAGGTTGGGGCGCTCGATGGCGAGGGCGTTGGGGTAGATCGCCTGCAGTCGGCCCATGGCGTCGAAGACCGGGCCGTCGTCCTCGAGGAAGACGCGGATGTAGTCGTCGGATCCGTCGGCGGGCGCGGCGGCGAGCAGGCCGGCGAGTGTGCCGCGGATATCGCGGACATCGCGCGGGGGTTTCAGCGGGATCGTTTGGCATTGGCAGGTTCCCGCGCCGTCGATCTCGACGAGAACCACGCCCTTGACGTGGGCGGCTTCGGAGAATGAATACTTCATCGGCGAGCCGCTGTAGCGGACCTTGCCGCCGGGGAGTTGCTGGGGACCGTGGAGGTGGCCGAGGGCGACGTAATCGAATCCGTCGAAGATTTCGGCGGGGATGGTACCGGCCCCGCCGACACTGAGGGGGCGTTCGGATTCGCTTTCGGCGCCGCCGACGACGAAGGCGTGGGCGACGAGGACGTGTCGGCCATGGGGGCGGTCGGCGCGGATGCGGTCGAGGCAGCATTTCATGGCCGACTCGTGGCAGCGGGCGGAGGAGTCGTCGAAACAGGCGCGGACGGTGGCGGGATCGGCGTAGGGGAGGCAATGGAAATGGACCGGCCCGTCGGCGTCGGCGAGCGTGACGGTTCCGACGGGGGCGGTGAGCGGGCCGAAGATGTGGACGGCGCGATGGGCGAGCAACTGGTTGGCGAAGCCGAGGCGTTGGGGACTGTCGTGATTGCCGGCGATGAGGATCACGGGGGTGTTCAGTTCGATGGCCAGGCGGGTGAGGATGCGGTTGAAGAGATCGACGGCCTCGGGGGGCGGGACCGAGCGGTCGTAGATGTCTCCGGCGATGACGACGGCGTCGGGACGGGTTTGGCGCACGATGTCGCAGAATGCGTCGAGGACGATCGCTTGGTCGTCGGTCAGATGCACGCTGTTGAACAGCCGGCCCAAATGCCAATCGGCCGTGTGGATGAATCGCATGGCCCGCCCTTTCGGTGGAACGATCTGGATGAAGGGGCAGATTATCCGGGGATGGGCGGTTGGACAAACCCAGTGGCGGCAAGAAGCGTCGCGTCGGGATCGGGTAAGGGAGGCGTGGGCGCGAGGAGGGGGCCAAGAGGCCGATTCGGGAAATCCCGGGTTTGCGGTCGTTTGCCGCGGGTCTCCTCGTCGCGTTGTGAAAGGTTGCGTTGTCCGACGAAGGCGAACGGCGTCGAATCGCGTCTGCTCACATGCGGAAGATGGCGCCCATGCGTTTGCCGAGCAGACCGTTGGCGGCGAGGATCGTGAGGGAGAGCAGGGCCATGGCCCAGACGCCCAGGGCGCTGGCGACGTGCACGCCGTCGCCGAGGCGCTGGCTGAGTTCCCAGATCGCCTTGGTGATGGGGTAGTACGCGGCTTTTTGGGCGAGGATGAGGGAGTCGCTGACCTCGAGCATCGAGAACGCGAAGGCCAACAGCCCCCCCGCCACCAGGTTGGCCAGGATCAGCGGGAGGGTGATGCGTCGGAGGACGCGCCATTTGCCGGCGCCGAGATTCGCGCCGGCCAGTTCCAGGTCGCGCGGGGTTTGCTGCAATCCGGCGACGGCGGAGCGCACGACATTGGGCAATCGTCGGGCGGCGTAGGCGATGATGAGGAGGGCGGCGGGGAACTCCTGTACATCCAGCCAGATGGGGGCCCGGGCGCCGAGGAGCTGCTTGAAATGGATGCTGATGGCGAGGTATCCGAACGCCAGCACCAGTCCGGGCACGGCCAGGGGCAACATCGCCAGGGCGTCGAGAAGTCCCCGTCCGGGCAAGCGGCTGCGCACCACCAGGACCGCGACGCCGAGGCCGACGGCCAGGGCGATGGCGGTGGCCGCCGAGGCGTAGAGGAGCGAGTTGCGGATGCTGCCCATGACCAGATCGTCGAGGAGGGCTTGGCGGAAATGGTCCAGCGTGTAATCGGCCGGCAGGATCGACTTGTACCACGCCCCGGTGGCGCTGACGCTGGTGAGGATGACCGAAAGGTGGGGCAGGACGGCCATGGCGAAAACCACTAGGAACGGCGCGGCTGCGGCGAGCGATTTCCAGCCGGACAGCCGCTTCGCCGAGCGTCCGGTCGAGGCCTTGGTGGTCGCGGCGTCGAAGCCCCGGCCCAGGAGCAGTTTGCCGATTACGTAGAGGACCGTCGATGCCGCCAGCATCACCACCACCAGCGCGTACGGCGTGGGGTTGTCGGCGACATCGGTGATGAGCTTGAAGACCTGCACGGGTGTGACGGTGTAATAGTCGAACATCAGCGGGGTGCCGAGTTCGGTGAAGCTCCAGATCAACACGAGCGTGCAACCGGCGAAGAGTCCCGGGCGGATCATCGGGAGGGTGACGCGGCGGAAGACCGTCCAGCGGGATGCGCCGAGATTGCGGGCGGCCTGCTCCATGGCGGGGTCGATGTTGGCCAAGGCGGCCTGGAGATTCAGCAGCATGATGGGATACAGGTGGAGGACTTCGACGAGAATGATTCCGAAGACCCGCATCCGGCCGAGCCAGTCGAATCCGAGATCGCCGCCGAGTCCGAACAGTTGGGTGAGCGGCCCGTAACGACCGAAAACCAGGCGCATGCCGATGGCGCCGACGAACGGAGGCAACACCAGCGGAACAAGGAGCAGCCCACTGAGGAGGCCGCGTCCGAAAAAGTCATAGCGCACGCCGAGGACCGCCAGCGGGAGCGACAGCGCCAGGGCGAGGGCGGTCACGATCAGCGCGATCCAGGTGGCGTTCCAGAGTCCGGCCAGAAGGACGGGGTCGCGGAAGACCATGGCGAGATATCGCGTGGTGAATCCGCCCTCTTTGGTGGCCAGTCCGGTCCAGACGACCTGGGCGATGGGCCACAGGAGGAAGAGGGCGAAGAACACGAGCACCCCCGCGGCCAAGAGGGCTTGGGCGGGCGTGGCGCGGCCGAGCCACGGCAGGGCCGACCAGCGAAGTCGGCGGCGCGGGGGACCCGATGGCAGGGGATGCGTCCGCGTCATCGGTTCGCCGCCTTCCGGGCCGCCTCGGCCGCGTCGGCGACGGCGGCGTAGTGGGCGCGGAACTTTTTCGCCCAGTCCATGCGGGATTGGACCTTCCACTGTTCGATATCGTCGCCGGCGGCCTCGATTTTTTTGCGTTGGGCGCGTTGGGCGGCGACATCGGCCATGGTGATGGGCAGATCCGCCAGTCGGGCGATGAGTGCGGCGCGGGTTGGCTCATCCTTCACGGCCAGCACCGTCGCATACGCGCTCTTGAGGGACTCGCGGCCATCGAGCCAGGCGGCCGCCCAGAGGGGACGGACATCGCCGAACAAGGCCATCCACTCGGCGCGTTGGTTGAACCCGCCGGCGGCCTGGAAGGGGTTGTCGGTGTCGGACCAGTGGGTTTGATCGACGTAGACATCGCGTCGGATCGGCGGTCGGCGCAGCCCGCGTTCGAGGGGTCCGCCGGGCGAGCCGGGCTTGAGGATCCAGAGTCGCTGGGCCTCGGGGGACAGCAGGAACTCGACGAAACGGCGGGCCGTCAGCAATCGCTCGCCGGTCACGCCGCGGAGGATTCCCACCGGGTCGGGGGTGATGGCGGTGGCGGCCGCGGGGGAGACGAACCGGACGCGGTCGGACCCGACCGATTCCTCGGTCACGCGGGCGTAAAAGTCGATGGCGACCCCGGCTGCGGCGTCGCCGATGGAGACATCGTTGGGCACCTGCGACGCCGAGTCGGTGAAATAACGGGCGTTGGCGGCCATGAGGAGCAGTTGCCCCATGCCGTCGTGCCAGCCGCGGGCGATGGCCGCGTCGTAACCGGGCGCCTTGGTCCACGCGGCCTTGGGAGCACTGGCGACCTGGGGATGTTCGCGGAAATAATCCGCCTCGGCATCCGCCATGGCGCGCTGGAGGACCATCATGTACGCCACCGCCGCCGATCCACTGTGGGTGGGGTCGGCCAAGGCGACCGCGCCGGCGAGTTCGGGATGGGTCAGGTCCCCCCACCGCTTGGGAGCCGGCAATCCCATCGTGCGATACAGGTCCGGGCTGTAAACGATGCCGAAACTGCTGAGGCAGATACCCACCCAAGCGGGAGGCTCGACTTGGCCGGATTTGTCCTTGCGGAAGTCATACAGCTTGACGCCGGCGAGCGTCGGCTCGGGGATCGCGGCCGAGAGCACCGCCGGGTCGATGCCGAGAGGTTGGAGAAGTCCGGCGGGTCGCAAGTCCACATCGAAGAAATAGTCCCCGCCGCCCCAGGCGATGTCGATGTCGGCCGAGGCGGCGCGCCCGGCTTGGCGCTGGGCGCGGTACGTGAGTTCGAGCAGGCGTTTGATGTCGTTGGTCCCGCCGGGGGTGCGATAGTCGATGGTGGCGCCGATGCCGAAGTGGCGTCGATGCCAAGCGTCGAAGGCGCGGGCGAACTCGCGGCGGATGTCCTGATTGTGGGGGGTGACGATCACCAATCGAACCGAGCCGGCGTCCGACGGCGCCGAGTCGGGGTCGGTTGAAAGCATCGCCCGCAGGGCGAAGGGCAACCCCAGCACCGCGACCCATAGAATGAGCGTGAAATACCGTTGCATCGCGCGCCCCTATTCGGCCAGAATCACCACGTCGGCGGCGTCGAACGCGACCGTGAGCTCGCCGTCCACGCCGAACCGCGGCGGCGCGACGATCACCTTCAGCCGGGTTCCCCCCGTTTCGATCCAATGCTCGCTGGATTCGCCGAGGAAGGCGCTCTCCACCACGCGACCGGTGATGCGATTGGGGCGATCATCCATTGCGCTTCCATCGACGATCTCCATCTGCTCCGGGCGAATGCTCAACAGCGCCTCCGCCGGCGGCGGGCCATCGCAGCGCGCTTCGAGACGCCCGATGGCCGTGTCGAACAGCGCCGCGCCATCCCCATGCGACACCAATTTGGCCTTGAGGAGATTCGTTTGCCCGATGAAATCCGCCACGAACGAACTGGCC
>JBBSAF010000164.1:0-6220 GCA_038252525.1 Tepidisphaerales bacterium | reverse complement strand
TTCTGCCCCAACGCCACCGGGTCGATGAGCGTGAACTTCGCGCGGCCCGGCGGCAGGCTCGCCAAGATCCGCGTCATGACCATTCGCAGGGCGTCGATGGCGGCGTCGTGGCTCGCGCGGTCGGTGTCGATCAGCAGCGATCCCCGCCGGGCGAACGCCAGCGTCGACGGGACGGTGAACGACTCCGGCAATGTCAGTCGCTTGGGCAGCGTGTCGGTGATCTGGGCCAAATCGACCTGCAACTGCCCGAAACGCAGGGTCTCGGGGAAAATCGTCGAAGCCGTCCAGCGCTCGGGATCGAACCCGGCGGCGCCGGCGCCGTCGGACTGGGCGGCGAAGGGGGTTTGGATGTCGACCAATCCGTGCGTCCAACGCGATTGCAGTTCGGCGACGGCCGCATCGCGGGCGCCGTCGGCGGCGCCGGTCGCGGCGTCGCGGGCGCCGTCCAGCCCGGCCAATTCCGCCATCAGTTTGCGATCCGATTCCGCCTTCGCCGCGACGTGTTCGCCTTGGGCGGCATCGAGGTCGCCATCGCGTTTGGCGATGCCGTCCGCCTGGCGCTTCTTGAACGCCGCGTTCTCCTCACGCACGGCGGTTTCGTGGGCGTCCTTGGCCTGAACGACCTGCGGACCGAAGCGATCCTTGGCCGCGCGAATCTCCGACCGGGCCTTTTCCTGGGCCTCGGCAAGCCCTTGTTCACGTCGCTTGGCGGCCCCTGTCAGCCGCGATTGCAGCGCCCGGCGCGATTCCTCCAGCGCCAGTCGCAGCGGCCCGTACGCCCGACGAACCTGCTGGTCGGCCATCATCTTCAGCGCGATCCCCGCTCCAGTCAGCAGCACCGCCGCAATGCCCAGCCCGATGCCGATGGCCGGCCACCGGGGCACGAAGTCCGCCGACGGAATCCCCGCCTTCGACACCTGCCCGATCAAGGCCGCCAGCAGCAACACGAACAAGGCGATGACCGCCGGCCAGATCCCCACGAACAGCCCCGGCAGGCTCAATCCCGCCAACCGGTTGAGGTTCATCTCCACCGCTTGGCGATGGGCGTCGAACGCCACTTGGGCCGACTCCGGGGCGATGGGCGCCGGTTCCCCGGCGGCGGGCACGGTGTCGGGGTTCTGCCCATAGCGGAACATCAGCGCTGCGGCCGATTTCTGCCGCTCGTCAAGCTCCCCGGTCAGCCCCGCCACCTCCTCCTGCACCGCCCGGTGTTCCTCGCGCAGCCGGTTCTGCGCCGCCTCCAGAACGGTCTCGGCCATCCATTTGGCCTCGTCGAACTGTTGGCGATGGTTGTGGGCAACCGGATCGTGGCGCAGATGGATCGTCCGCAGGGCCTTTTCGTGGTCGGCCTGGACCTGTTCCATGTCGGCCCGATGCCCCGAGTGGATCGACTCCCGCCGGGATTGGTGGTCGGCATCGAGCTTCCCACCGGCCTCGGCGGCTTGCTGTTTGGCGGCCACCGCCGCCCGGTCGTGGTCGCGCTTGGCCTTGGCGATGGCGCCGGCGTGACGGGCGTCGAGGTCGGTTTCGGCCGCCGTGGCGACCTTCACCAGTTCCACCAGCGCCCGCAGCGACTCGCGCTGGGCGTCGGGGGGAACGAAGGAGGTCGGATCGGCGCCGGCGTTGGGGGGGGTCATTCGCAATCCCGGTGAATCTGGTGAAGCAGCGTCGCCATGTGTTCCATCGCCCCCACCGCCGAACGCAGGTCCATCTCGATGGGCTTGAGGAACCGTTCCTCAAACCGACGGGCCAGGGCGTCGTCCCAATCCATGCGGGTTTCCTGCCAACGAAGGGTGAGGTTCTTCATGGCCTTGGCGAGTTGCCCGCGCCCTTCATAAACACCCATTTTTAGTTCGCCCCTTTCGCGGGATGGTCGGAATCGGGCTCGGTTTCGGCGCCGTCCGCCTGGGCCGAACCGCTCGGTCCCCCGCCACCGGTGCCCGCACGGATCCTATCGCCCCGTTTTCCGGCAACGGCGATCGTTCGGGCCGAATCGCCTGTTTCACCGGCGTCGGCATCCGCCGTGGGCGAATCGCCCGAACTCCCCCCGGCATCGCCCGCCGGGGCCGAGGGGGTTAAGTTTCCGTCGGCGCCGTCCGTCTTGGGTTCATCGCCGTTGGCCGAAGTCGAACCGGCCGTGGCGTCCGCCATGGCATCCCCTCCGTCCGCTTCCTCCGCCGGCCGGACCATCGACGATTCAATCTCCCGGGCGGCCCGCGCGATCGCCGCAACCTGTTCGCTCGACGGCCCGCCGGCGTCGGGATTCAGGTTCACATATCGGTCCAAAATGTCGGATATCTGGTCCAGCCGGGCCACCGCCGTCGGAACATCCGATTGCACCGTCGTCGAAAACCGCTGCACCTGTCCTTTGTACGCCAAAATCTCCTTCTGCAAACGATTGGCGTATTTCTTGACCGCCACAACCTTCTGTTCGGCCTCGACATAACGCCGCTGGGCGACCGCCAACGCCTTTTCCTCATCAATGGCCGACTGCGGGCGCCCCGATGAATCCTTGAACAGCTTTTTCATCCGCACCGCCTCCTTGGCCCGGGAGACCAGTTCGGCCCGCTGGCGCACCTGGGTTTGCCAATGCATGAGCTGTTCGGATTGCAGCCAATTGAGCGTGCGCGATAGATCCCCGTCGGCATCGTCGAGGGCGGTGTTGGCGGCCTCGGCGAACTTCACCAGCGCCACGCGGAACGCGCGGATGGTTTCAATGGATTCGACGCGGGCGCCTTGGGCCATATCCTTCACCGCTGCTTGAGGTAATCCTCGATCAAATTGGCCTTTTTGTTCAGAAACGAGATGTGCTCGCGCGAGGCCTCCATGAAGGTCCCCAGCCCCTTGGCGGTCTGATCGAACGACTCGGCGAACTTGCGCTGTTCTTGGTCGCGCCAGGTGTTTTCCAGCGACCTCAACCGTCCGTGCAGCCCGCCGAGAAGCCCTTGCAGGTCATTGGCGAACCGGGAGAGATCGGCGGCGAATCGACGCAGTTCGGCGGGATCGACATTGGCTTTGGCCATGTTCCTTCGGCCTCCGTTGACGGAATGGGCGACGAAGGGATTGTAGCCCCGATGCGCGGCGGGGCCAAACGATGCGGGCGTCGATGGCTGTTTAATCAACCGGCCCTATGCCGGCGCGAAACCCACGCGACTGATTGTCGCGGTCGCTCGGGGTTTGCAATTGCTGAAGTCGCGGCGGCTCACCAGGCGAGGCGGCATGGTCGTTGATCGGGTGGCACCTGCCCGCTGGCGCTGCTATTGCCCACGGCGCGATGGCTCAATGCGTGAGATAGCATGATCGTTGATCATGTCGCTCTGGCGATGGATTCGCTGAAACCCTGACGATCAGTGGGCGGCGCCACTCCGGGCCGGCGCATCGCTGGCCGGGAATGATTCCATGGCGGCCTCATCCACGGCGTCCTCCGGTGCTTGCTGCGACGTTTTGGCGTGGCCATGCGGATACGATGGCGTTTGGCCCCCGGCCCGATGTCGGGCGACGGCTTTCAATTTTTCGAGTGGATTTTTCCCGGTCAGCCCCCGATAAAGCAGCCCCGCCCCCGTCGCGGCGAGCAATTTTCCGCTGAATCCCCCGCGTAAGAGTCCGAACAACCCCACCGCCGCCCCCGCGGCGACGCACCCGGCACACAAATTGGCCTCGCCCGGGTCGGCCCGAACGGTGCGATATTGGCCATCGATCTTGCGAGTGATGTAACGGGGGGTGGTCATGGGCGGCTCCGGTTGGGAATGCATCTTCGGATTGGTTGAGTCTTCGAGTTTGGGCGATGCAATCGCGGGGCCAGAGCGGCGATCTCGACAGGCGCCGACAATTTGCCGATGATGTCGCAGTGATCTGCCCGCACTCCTCTTTGCCCCGGGAAGGACCCTCATGCAGCTTCGTCAACGCATCGCGGACAAGTCGGCCGTCGTCGGCGTCATCGGATTGGGATACGTCGGACTGCCCCTCTTGGCGGCATTCCACAAGGCCGGATACCCGGTGATCGGATTCGATGTCGATCAATCCAAGATCGACCGGCTGCACCGGGGGGAAAACTATCTCAAACATCTCGGCAAGAGCCTGGTTTCGGACATGAAGGCGAGCGGGCGGTTCGACGCCACGAGCGACATGGGGCGGCTCGGGGAGGCCGACGCGATCATCGTGTGCGTGCCGACGCCGCTGGGCAAGCATCTGGAGCCGGATGTCAGCTATATCGATCAGTCGGCGGTCCACATCGCCGCGACGCTGAGGCCGGGACAGTTGATCGTGCTGGAATCCAGCACCTATCCCGGCACCACCCGCGAGGTGATGCTTCCGAAGTTGCTGGCCAAGGGCATGACGCTGGGGCAGGACGTTTTCTTGGCTTTCAGCCCCGAGCGCGAGGATCCGGGCCGCAAGGACCATTCGACCACGACGATCCCCAAACTGGTCGGCGGGCTGGACCCGGCCAGCGGTGAATTGGCCGTGGCGCTATATGAAAAGGCGATCGCCAAGATCGTGCCGGTGAGCAGCGCCGAGGTGGCCGAGGCGGCGAAATTATTGGAAAACATCTACCGGGCGGTGAACATCGCGCTGGTGAACGAACTGAAGGTGGTGCTGTCGGCGATGAACATCGACGTGTGGGAGGTGATCCGGGCGGCGGCCACCAAGCCGTTCGGCTTCCAGGCGTTTTATCCCGGACCGGGGCTGGGGGGGCATTGCATCCCCATCGACCCGTATTACCTGACTTGGAAGGCCCGCGAGGTGGGGCAGAACACGCGGTTCATCGAGTTGGCCGGCGAGATCAACCACCAGATGCCGCAATATGTGGTGGATCGGACGGTGTGGGCCCTCAACGGCCAGGGCAAGGCGGCCAAGGGATCGAAAATCCTGATTCTGGGCCTGGCGTACAAGCCGGACATCGACGATGTGCGGGAAAGCCCGAGTTTCGAGCTGATCGAGAAGCTCGAGGCGTTGGGGGCGATGGTGGACTACAACGATCCGCATGTGCCCAAGACGCATTACATGCGGCATTGGGGCGACATCGGCAAAACGAGCGTGGAATTGTCGGCCGAGACCTTGGCCGGATACGACTGCGTGCTGATCGCGACGAACCACGCGGCGTATGACTGGGAGATGGTGGCGAAACACGCCCGGCTGATCGTGGACACGAGGGATGCGATGGGGAAGGTCGGGGATGTCGAAGGGAAAGTGGTGAAGGCGTAAGGGGCGTCCGCCGAGCTCCAGACTTACGGTGTCCATCCGTGCCCCACCGGTGGCTCATTCCCGTCTTGAAATCCGCGTAAATCCGTGCCGCATCCGCGGCTGCCCATTCAACCTCGTTCGTTCTAAAAACCCGGACGCTCAGGCATCCCCTTCAGCACCCCCTCATAGGCCATGCTCCGCGACACCACCAACACCCAGCCCGTCAACAACAAAATCCGCAAATCCAGCCACAGCGATTGATGTCGCAGGTACCACAACTCCAACGCGCCCTTGTAAGGCGCGATGTCTTCACGATAAACCCGCTCTGGCGGCTTGCCGGACCGGGCGGTGATCGACTCCTCATCCCGAAACACGATCGACCCGATCCCCGTCATCCCCGGCTTCATTCGCACGATCTTCTCCTGAACCGCCGGCGAATAATACCCAAAGCCCTTCGCCATCAACGGCCGCCACCCCACCAAACTCATGTCCCCCTTCAACACATTAATGAGCTGTGGCAACTCATTGATCTTCATCTTCCGCAGCACCCGCCCGATCGGCAGCACCCGGGGATCATGCCAAAGCGTGATGTCCTGGGTCCCGGTCCATTCACTGTTGGCGCGCATCGTCGCAAATTTGATCACCTTGAAAAGCTTCCCCCCAAACCCGATCCGCTCCTGAAAGAAAAACACCTGCCTCTCCCCCGTCACCCGCAGCAACAGCATCACAAACACCAACGGCGCCGCCAAGATCAGCAGCAACAACGAACTGATCACAATATCCATCGTCCGCTTGCCGGAATACGTGCAACGCCCCCCCGGCTCCCCCTTTCCCCCCTCGCGCGCATCGCGCGATACCGCCTCCCCTCTCATGTTGATCGCTTCACCCTCCATCGCCTCGACTCCCACGATCTTATCGCCTTGCCCCGCCGCAAATGTCTTCGGCAAGTCCACCCCGAATGCAACAGACCCGCGAACCCGATCAAACAACTCCGCCATCCGCGCGCAAGCAATCGACTGGCTATATTTCTCCACCAGCG
>JBBSAF010000163.1:0-6220 GCA_038252525.1 Tepidisphaerales bacterium | reverse complement strand
TTCATTGGCGACGGCGGACTGATAGGACTTGATGGCGTCGTCGGGGCGGTTGTCGCGGAGGGCCTGCTCGCCCTGCTCGAACGCCGCGCGGGCGGCGCGGCGCTGGTCGGCGGCGGCGTCGGCCTTCGCCAGCGTTTGTTGATATGTCTCTTTTTGTTTGGCGTCGAGTTGGTCGGCCTTGACCTGCTGGAGGGTGGCGACGGCCTCCTCGTATTGCTTGTTGTCCAGTTGCTTGACGGCTTGGTCGAGCAATTGGGCGTCGGACAACTGCGGTTGATCGGCGGCGAGGATCGGGATTTGCGTTTCGGCGCGGAGAACCTGGGTATGGGCGAGGGTCAGTGGAACGGTGACGGCGGCGGCCAGTCCGAGGATCGCAGCGCGGCGCTGACGCATCAGTTTGGCGCGGGAAACGGTTTTGGAGCAGCCATTGGGAGCCATGCGGTTGAAGAACATCACGTTCCTCCGATTAAATGTCTCCGGCCGCGCGCCCCGGCGGCCGCGTCGGGCGCTACGACGATCGACCGGCCCACGGCGCGGCGTCGGCGGACCGGGAGGTCCGGGGTCGTCGGGGTCGCGGGCAAGCGAGTCGTCGGGGCATGCGCGGGAGAACCGGTCTGGTGAATATCCCTGGTGTCGAAAACGAAACGGCGGCGTCACGTACGGCGTCAAAGGTCAATGGGAGTCGGCATCGCATCGGGCATCGCCGCCCATCGCCCATTAAACGCCCATCAAACGCCCATCAAACCAACAAATCCGCCGGGACGGAAAAAACCGCGCCCCTCGCGCCAGCCCGGCCGGGCCGATCGAGGAGTGGAACCGGCGGTCACAGACATCGACCGACCGATGGGCGGACCCGCGGCCACATCGCCGACAGCGGGCCGACCGGGGCTTTTCAGGCGGCCTGTTCGAGCGACGCCCAAGCCCCTTGTTCCGGGCCGCGAGTGTAAGCGAAGCGCGGTGGGCTTGCAAATAAAATCGCCCCCATCGGCTTTGCCGTGTGGGATTTACGACGATCGGGGCGCCACTCCATGGCGTTATCGGTCGAAGGCGGCGGCGGGGTGGAAAGTTTCCCGGTCGCACGGCGGGGCTTAAGGGATCGCTTGACGGCGCCGATGATGGTGGGACCGGGCGACCGTCGGACGATCGTCGGGAATCGGGGGTTGGGGTGGCGAAGCGACGACGCTATCATGCCGGCACAAGGAGATCACGGTGTCCAAATCATTCCAGGAATGGCTCGGCGAAGGCGAACAACTCTACGACGAGGCGTTCCGCGAATATCAATCCATCGAACAGCAGCTCGACGACCTCGAGCATCGTCTGGCGGCCAAACAGGCCGAGGTCAACCAGATTGCGGGGATCATCGGCAAGCCGCCGGTGGAAGGCAACCGCCGGCTGACGGCGCAGATCGTGGAACCCGAGCGCCACTCGAACGCCGGCAGCCCTGCGAACATCGCGCGGGCGCTGACGGGGGGACGGCGGTAGGGATGGGGTTGTCCTGACCCGCCAGGCGCCTTGGCCGACCACCGGGAACTGTAATGTCCGGCGGCGCTTTCGCGCGCCTCGACGGAAACCCCAAAGAGAGCATGGATACGAAGCGTCCCGACCGCGTGTACGCGCGATGGCGGTGTCTTTTCATCGCGGAGGAGCCTCCCTCCCGCCTTTCCAATCAACGCAGGGGATGACGACGCTCAGCGGCGGTTTTCACAACATCCAAAGCCCGCCGGTGACGGTCGCGCCGTTGGATGCGGGCGGGGCGCCTTCGCGACAGGGGAACGCGGCGCCAGTCGGCATGACGAAGGCGGGAAAGGGCCGGGCACAAGGAAGACCAAATCACATGGAACGCCAATGGAGCACCAAGCCCAGGCTCATTGCCCCGCGGATTTGGCGGCGGCGCGGGCGGCGATGGCCTTGCGGACCTCGATCAGCAGGGCATCGACCTTGAAGGGTTTGAAGAGGACGGCCTGGAGGCCCTCCTGGCTGGCGCGGACGATGGAGTGATTGGGGTCGTATCCGAAGCCGGTCATGAGGATGACGGGGGTGTCGCCGGAGCGCCGGCGGGCGGCGGCGAAGACATCGTAGCCGCTCTTGTCGGGCATTTTGATGTCGCTGATGATGAGGTCGAAGGTCTCGCGCTCGATCTCGTGGATCGCCTCGGCGCCGTTGGCGGCGAGGGTGGTCACGACGCCGTGTTTGCGCAGCACGTCGTTGATGGTCAGGCGGATGTTGGGCTCGTCGTCGGCGACCAGCACGCGGGCGCCACCGAGGACCGGATCATCGACGGCCTTGACCTCGCCGGCGCCGAGGATGGTGTTGGGGCCTTCGGCGGCCTGGCGCATGCCCTGGCGGATGGTGTTGACGTTGGCCATGATCTGCTGGAGCTTGCCGCGCAGGTCGTCGTTGCCGATGTAATCCTCCATCAGGGCGTTGGCGTCGGAGGCGATGTCATTGAGCGGACCGGCAACCAGGGCGCACACGTCGTCGGCCACCTTGTGGGCGGTGCCGACGCGCTCGACGATCATCAGATCCAGGATGTTGAGGGCGACGGCGACATAGCGCCCGAAGATTTCGGCGAACTGGCGGTCGTCTTCGTTGAACGCCCCGCGTTGGCGGCTTTCGATGTTGAGTATTCCGATCACCTTGTCGTGCAGCCGCAGGGCGACGGTGAGCGAGCTCTTGGCTTGGTCCAGGCCGGTGACGTAGCGGGCGTCGCGTTCGACATCGGGGCAGATGTAGCTTCGCCCGGTGGCCGCGACGTAACCGCTGATGCCGTGGCCCTCGGGTTCGGCGTACAGTTCGATGTTGAGCGCGTCGCCGGGCAGCCCGTGGCTGATGACGACCTCGAGCTTGTTGGTCTTGCGGTCCAGCAGGCGAATGGCGAAATGATCGAAGTGCATCAGCTCGCGGGTGTAGCTGATGATCTTCTCCTCGAGCACCTTCAATCGCTGGGCGACGGTCATGCGGCCGAGGGTGTCGCCCTCGAGCCGGACCAGCTCGCGACCGGCCTTGTCGATGGCGTCGATCTTCTGTTGCATGCGACGGGTTCCGGTGGCGTCCCATACGACGGCGGCGACCTGCACGACCTGCCCCGAGGGGCTGATGACCGGACTGGCGATCATCTCCATGAACTGCTGGTCCTCGATGTTCAGCGAATAACGCTTGGAGCGGCTGAACGCCGGGGAGTCGGCCTGCTGCGGGGAGACTTGCCGCCCGAACAGGTCGAACGCCTCCTGGCAGGTGCGACGGATCTTCTCGTGCACATGCGACGGCCACGCGGCCATCTTCTTGTTCATCCAGTTGCAGCGGGCCTCGCCATCGACGATGCACACGCCCTCTCCGATGGTGTTGAGAATGAGGTTGGCCTGCTGGGAGACCAGCGCCCGCTCGAGGGGCAGGAAGTCGGCCGAATCGGAGAAGATCGCGTCGAAGTTTTCGGCGCGGAGCACCTCAATGGCGTGGTCCATCGAATCGGCGAGAGTCACATCGCAGGTCTGGCGGAGTGTTTCGACAATGGCGGCGTTGGCCGATGATTGGCCGGCGAGGATCAGGACTTTGTGACGAGTTCCAGTCAAGGCTAACCGGTCCAACCGACCCGTGAGTCGCGCCATGTTATTGATCCACAATGCCCGCCGTCAATCGCGCGCGGGCGTCACCGAGTGATACGCCGGCCTTGGCCAAGGGGTTCGCCGCCGGGGGATCGGCGGATTCCACTGGTTACACCGTACGTTCGCCGGGGCTAGAATCAAGCGATGATGGCCCCAAACACCCCCCCCACCGTTTTCCTGTCCGGCGCCAGCGGGTTTGTCGGATCGGCGGTGCTGGCGGCGCTGCGCCGCGCCGGGCATCGGGTCCGCGCCTTGGTCCACAGGCGCCGCCCGGCCGGGGCGGACGATCCCGACGTGATCGTGACCGAGGGGAGCATCCTCGACGGAGGGGACCTGGACCGGGCGATGACGGGCGCCGCGGCGGTGATCCACTTGGTCGGGATCATCGCTGAAAAACCGTCGCAGGGGATCACGTTCCGGAAGATCCATGTCGAGGGTACCGAGAAGGTGCTGGAGGCGGCGAAGCGGGTCGGAATCCGCCGGCATATCCAGATGTCGGCCGCCGGGGCGCGGGTCGACGCGCCGGCGGAGTACCATCGCACCAAGTTCGCCGCCGAGGAGGCGGTGCGGGCGAGCGGAATGGATTGGACGATCTTCCGTCCATCGCTGATCCACGGGGCCGGCGGGGAGTTCATGAAAATGGAGCTCGCCTGGGCGAGGGGCAAGGCCATGCCGTTCGTGGCGATGCCGTATTTCGGCCGCGGATTGCTGGGGCGGGGCGGGGCGGGATTGCTCCAGCCGCTGTGGGTCGACGATGTCGCGCGCGCGTTTGTCGAGGCGTTGGGCAATACCGCGTCGATCGGTCAAATCTATGAATTGGGCGGCGCCGAGCGGATTTCCTGGCCGCAAATGCACGGCATGGTCGCGCGCGAAGTGGTGGGCAAGCGGCGGGCGACGCTGCCGATTCCGGCGTGGTATGCCAAGGGCTTGGCGTCGGTGCTGCCGGCGGGGTGGCTGCCGTTCGGCAAGGACCAGGTCATCATGAGCCAAGAGGACAACATCACCGACTTGGCGCCGTTCCAGCGCGACTTCGGGTGGACGCCGACGGGTTTCGGCGAGGCGATCGCACGCTATTTGTGAGGGAAATGGCGAGGAGCACGGGTTCGGGATTTTTCAGTCGGGATTTTTTAGTTCCCGCCGACAAGGTAGACTGCCCGCATGGCCGACCTTCCTGAGCACGAATCGACAACGCCGGCGCCCACAGCGCCCGAATCTCCGTTGGCGCGATCCTGTGGGTTTTGCCAAAAACCCATCGACGGGCCGTATTACCATGCGGGCGGTCGGGTGGCTTGCCCGGCATGCGCGGGGCACATCCACCAATTCATCGGGCAAAACCGCGTCACGCCCCGGTCGTGGTTCGCGGGACTGGGCTTCGGGCTGGCGGCGGCGGTCGGCGGCGCCATTGTGTGGGCGCTGGTGACAAAATGGTCGCAATCGGAATGGGGCCTGCTCGCGGTGCTGATCGCCATCGGCGTGTCCAAGGCGGTCATCTACGGCGCCGGCGACAAACGCGGACGACCGATCCAGATCCTGACCATCGGCCTGTCCATTGTGGGAATCTTCATCGGCAAGGGATTGATCGCCGCCTGGATTTTCTGGCCGCAAATCATCGAGGGACATCCCGAGGCGAACACGACGATGGCCCGGCTGCTCACGTTCGTCATGGCGCCGGTGGTCCTCTTCCAACTGTTCGACCTGCTATGGTACGGCATCGCCATCTGGGAGGGGTGGCGGCTGGCGCGGATCCCGAAGCTGGCGATCACCGGGCCGTTCGTCGATTCGCCCGATGAGCCGCCGCTCGAGTTCGACGTGCCCCGCCCGGTCGATCCGGGGCGCCGACCATGACGCGATCGGCGACGCAATATGGCTGTCCGCGATGCGGCGCCGAGGTCGCGGCCGACGCGCTGGTGTGCGGCGCGTGCGGCGGGCTGATCCATCGCCAACGACTGGAGTCCCTGTCGGCAGAGGCGAAACGATTGGAGGCGGTCAACCCCCCCGCCGCCGCGGCGGTGTGGCATGAGTGCCTGCGATTATTGCCGGCCGATTCACAGCAGCATCGCGCCAACGCCGGTCGGCTGGGGATGCTGTCGGCGGGCGTGCGGCCGGCGCCCGCGCTGAACCCCGCCGGCGCGGCGGGCAACGATGCGCTGTCGCTGTCGCTGCTGAAGACCGTGGGGTCGATGGCGGTGAGCGTCGTCGTCTACTGGGTCTTCCTCGTCTGGCAATTCGCGGTCGGGCTGGTGCTGTCGATCTTCGTCCACGAGATGGGGCACGTGGTGGCGCTGGGGCATTATAAGATGCGGGCCAGCCCGCCGATCTTCATCCCGTTCCTGGGGGCGCTGATCAACCTGCGCCAAGCGCCGGCGAACGCCAAGGTCGAGGCCGTCGTCGGCATCGGCGGCCCGGTGGCCGGAACGGGGGCGGCGATCGCGTGCTTCATCTGGTATTCCGCGACCCATTCGCCCTTGGCGTTGCAACTGGCCTATTTCGGTTTTTTTCTGAACCTGTTCAACATGATCCCCATGCCCCCGCTGGACGGCGGGCGTGTGACGGCGGCCATAAGCCCGTGGTTCTGGATCCTCGGCCTGGCGGCGCTGGGGGGGATGGTGGTGAACGAT
>JBBSAF010000162.1:0-6225 GCA_038252525.1 Tepidisphaerales bacterium | reverse complement strand
GACGGCGTTGCGACGGCGTTGCTCACAACCCCTCTCGGCGCAGGCACCATCAATCCCGCGCGCGACGGCGTTGCGACCTCGCCGCCCCGCGCACCCATCTTGGCCGGGACATCATCAATGCCCCGCGCGACGGCGTTGCGACGATCCCGCGGCTCACACCCACTTGGGCAGTTGATACAGCATCAGATAGACGATCACACCCGTCACCGACACGTACAGCCACACCCACAGCGTCGGGCGGGCGATGGCGCGGTGTCGCGCCCAGTCGCGGCGCAACGCCCGGGTGACGGTCCAGGCGATCATCGGGACCACTGCCGTCGCCAGGATCGTGTGGCTCAGCAGGATGGCGAAATAGATCGCCCGCAGCGGTTGACCGCCCAAGGGGAAATGTTTGCCGCCGACGTGGGCGTGGTAATACAGATAACAGGCCAAAAACACCGTTGAGGTGATGATCGCGGCAACCACCAGCGTCACATGCCGGCGGACGCGCCGACGGCGGATGGCGATGTACGCCGACACCAAGAGCGCCGCGCTGGCGGCGTTGAGGGTGGCGTTGATCGCGGGCAAATCGGCGAGCGTCACGGGCGCTTCCCCGCGTCAACCGGCGCCCCGGCCAGGGCCTTGGCGTCGGCGATCAGCCGTTCCATCGCGTCGGCTTCCGACGCCACGTAATAGCCCCGCACCTGTCCGTCGCCATCGATCAGGATGAACCGGGCGCTGTGGATGATCGGCGCATCCTCGGTCGCCTCGACCGCCGTCACCTTCAACCCCCGTGCGATTTGGTAAATGAGCGTCTTGCCGCCCGTCAGGAATCGCCACGACGCTTCGTCGGCCCCGAACTTTTTGGCGTATTCCCGCAGCACCGGCGGTTGATCGAACGCCGGATCGACCGACAGCGACACCAGCGTGATCCGCGGGTCGGCCAAGTCTTTTTGCAGTTGCCGCATCGCCGCGGTCATGCGCGGGCACGGGCCGGTGCAGCGGGTGAAAATGAAGTCGGCGATCCACGGCCGCCCGCGCAGGTTTTCCGTTCCGAACGCCTTGTCATCCTGATCGACCAGCGTGAACGTCGGGGCATCGTACAGCACCGGCAAGGTTCCCTTGGCCGCCGAACCGATCGGATTCGCCGCCGCCGGCGCGGCGGTGCTCGATGCCGACCCCCGGTCATACAACCGCACGCTTGCCCAGGTGGCGATGAATGCGACCATCGCCGCGACCAGTACCGCCCACAACGCCGTCATCGCCCATTTTCGGCTCTTGCCCATCGTGTGACTCCCGCTCAATGCAGATCCCCGGCGACGCGCGATCCGGCCAGCGCCGTCGCCGCCGCCACCAGCACCGCCGCCGCGGCGCCCAGCACGATCAACCCCGTCGCCATCGACGGCAGGGCGTCGCCCACCGCGTGGTTCCAATACAGCCCCCGACGCAGCGCCGCCAGCCCGTAAGTCAGCGGATTGGCCAGCATGATCCACCGCACCGGCCCCCACGCCCGGTCGGCCGGGAACAGCGCCCCCGACAAAAGCCACAGCGGCATCAACAGCAGATTCATGATCGCATGGAAACCCTGGGTCGAGTTCATCCGCCACGCGATGCAAAACCCCAGCGCCGTCAACGTCACCCCCATCAGCGCCATCACCCCCAGCGCCGCGGCGACCGACGCGAACCCCAGGGGGATGCCCACCGTCGGCGCCAGCGCCAGGAACAGCGCCCCCTGCGCCACCGCCAGCATCGAGCCGCCGAGGATCTTCCCCAGCACGATCGCCAACCGCGGCGCCGGCGCGATCAGCACCGATTGCAGGAATCCCTCTCGCCGATCCTCGATGATCGAGATCGTGGAAAAGACCGCCGTGAACAGCAGGATCATCGCCAGCACGCCCGGAAAGAAATAGCCGATGTAGTTGTCCCCGCCCGGCAGGTTGTCGGCCCGGAAGCTGCCGCCCATGCCCCCGCCGATCAACAGCCAGAACACGATCGGCGTCGCCAACGCCCCCACGATGCGGTTGGGCTGGCGGATGAACCGCACCCATTCCCGCCGCGCCAATGACAGCGACGCCAACAGCGTCAGCCGCCAACCGCACAGCGGGGAATCGAAGCTCGCCTCGGGCATGACCGTCGATTGTAGGATGAATCGCGCCAAAAAAGAACGCGGTCCATGGGGACCGCGCGCGGAGAAAGATCGGTCCCGACGGGCTGTCGGCTCACTTGGTGAAAAACCGCCGGACCGCGTAAAGCGTCGCCTGACGCTGAACGGCGGCGATCGACTCGAGGTTGGGGATCAACTTGGGGCAGACCTCGACGCAGTTGCCGGCCTTGCCGCAGTCGGCCACGCCCCCCTCGTCCATCATGATCTCCAGCCGGTCGTCCTTCAGGGCCTTGCCCGTCGGGTGGCTGTTGAACAGCCGAACCTGCGAGATCACCGCCGCGCCGACGAACTTGTTGGCCGGCGTGTATTGCGGGCACGCCTCCAGGCAGCAGCCGCAACTGATGCAGCGGCTGAGGGGGTATCGCTCATCCTGGAGCGACTCGGGGATCGCCGGGCCGGGGCCCAGGTCATAGGTGCCGTCGATGGGCACCCACGCCTTGACGCGCTTGAGGTCGTTGAACAGCCGCGTGCGGTCCACGAACAAATCGCGCAGGATCGGGAACTTGCCCATCGGTTCGAGGGTGATCGGCTCGCCGACGACCCCGACGCGGTCCACCAGCGCCGAGCACGCCTGCCGGGCCTTGCCGTTGATGAGCATCGTACAGGCGCCGCAGACCTCCTCCAGGCAGCCGCTGTCGTAGACGATCGGGATCGTCTTGACCCCCGCCGTCGTCACCGGATGGGCGGCGATGTACTGCAAACATGAAATGATGTTCATGTTCGGACGGTGGGGGATGGCGAACTCCTCCCAGCGCGAGGGCTTGTCGGGTCCGTCCTGGCGACGGATCTTCAGGATGATCTTGCGGTCATTGGAGAGGGTCATGGTGTGTGATTCCAAACACTATTATAAGGGGTTCCAAGTCGGTCCAACACTTTAGGGCCGACCGGGGGTGGCGACAAGCCCGCCGATCCACCAACGGACGCGCCGGGTCCGTTCATGGCCCCATGCGGGTGCGAAGCGCTGCATCGGAGATATACCGCTCGCTGGCCATATTGAGACAATTCGCCTGGGTAAACACGCGATGCGACGCATGTTCCGAGCCATTGCGAATGTCTTGCGGAAGGCCAAGAGCGGTATAACCAGCCTCATCTCGGCGGGCGGTTGCCGCCCATCGGGTCGTTGGGGTTGGCGGCCATCTTGGTGGCCTCGGTTTCCTTCTGCAACTTCTGATAAAGATCCTTTTGCTGGTCGGATCGCAGGTCGCGGCGCTCGACGGTTCCGTCGGCATCCATCAGCAGCACATACGTGTCGCCGCGCGGGTCCCGCCGAACATCGACGACGGTGCTCCCGGTGGTGTAATCCACCCCGTCCTCGTCACCGCCGATCATGTCGCCGGGACCGACGCGGACGGTCTGCTTGTGCTGTTCACCGGCCTGCCAGGTGAACACGTCGAACGCCACCATCGTCGAACCGCCCATGTTGGCCGACACGAAGAAGTTGGTCTTGCTGGGGATCGTCACCTGGGTGCCGGGATCGCTGTAAGCGCTCCAGATCGCCAACACGTCGGCGACCTTGCGATCCTTCACGGCGTTGACCACCTTGAACAGCGGGTTCTTGATCGCGTAGCGCACCTTGTAGCGATAGGTCTTGCCCGCCTGGGCGGTGTCATCGTGAACCCAGATCTCGACATCCGGCTGCCGCGACGGATCGAACGAGCCGGTCGGCACCGGCGGGGGCGCCGGGAGGTTGGGGTCGGGATTGGCGGGATTGTTCGGTCGCGGGCCGGGATAGCCGCTCCCGCCGGGATAGCCGGGCGGATAAACGCCTTGGGCGCCGGGATACCCCCTGGGATCGCCGGGATACGCCGGACCGCCGGGATAGCCCGCGTTCCGGGGGGTGTTCTGTGCCAGTTGCTCGCGCTCCAAGTCGCGGGGAGCGCGTTGCCCGCCGGGGGGCATCATCCCCGGACCCGTCGGCCCGCGCGGCGGACGAACGGGCGTGGCGGTGGGGCTCCGCGTCGGGGTGGCGGGTTTGGGCGTGGGCTTGGGTTTGGGATTGTCGCGCTCGCGCTTGGCCTGATCTTTCTTGTATTGCAGGATCAGCTCGATCTCCTCCTTGGTCAGCGAGCGGTTCGGCGGATTGGCCGGATCGAAATCACCCGGCGTTTCGGCCACCTTCGCCGATTGGAACCCCGGCGGCAGCCAGCGGTCGGCGGCCACCACCTCATAAAACGACGGCTGCACGATCTCCACCTGGTTCTTCGTCGCCCAATCGACATACGCCAACTCGCCCTGCCAATCGGTCGGCATCGGCGGCAGCGGATGGATCGCCAACGCCGGCACCACCGTCGGGTTGCCCCATTTGCCATCCACCCACTCCTCGCGCGTCGCCTCGACGCGCAGGAAGAGGGTCTGGCGAAGCTGGTCGGGGATGTTGGCCTTCTTGAAATCCGCCGCCATCTGCTTGGTGTTCACCTTCCAACTG
Organism: Tepidisphaerales bacterium; assembly: GCA_038252525.1. Lineage (GTDB taxonomy): Bacteria > Planctomycetota > Phycisphaerae > Tepidisphaerales > Tepidisphaeraceae > JBBSAF01. The sequence goes on along the minus strand of JBBSAF010000162.1, from coordinate 1,657 downwards.
GTCGAAACCCACTGCTTGTCCATTTGCTTGGCCGCGCCGGGGGCGTCGTTGCGGTTGACCACCGGGTTGGCCGCCTCGGGGTTGGGCGCGGCGATGCCCGCCGGAATGGCGACGGTCGACAATCCACGCGACAGCGCCACGTACACCGGGGCCGCCGCCGTCGGCAACACCGCGTCGCCCACGCCGACGTTCTCGACGGGGGTGTCGGTCTTGATCTCGACATCCGAGGTGATGCTGGTGGTCCAAAGACCCGCCAGCACCGGATAATCCTTCATCTTCTCGATCCGGGCCTTGAACCCCTCGGCGAAGGTCTCGACCCGCATGTCCGGCACCGCGCCGACCTGCACGGCGTTCTCCAATCGCTGCGCCGGACCCTCTCGGGTGATCTTGTCGATGTTCCGCAGTCCCACCGTCTCGCTACCCAGCGTCGTCGTAACCGGCGCCTGCAGGACATAGCTGTAGACCATGAACAGCAGGTACACCCCGCCGAGGCCCAGCGCGATCCAGTGCACGTTCTTTTCCAGGAAATCCAGGGTTTTTTGCATGGTCGGGTCCGTTGGTCAAATCCGAGGGTGCGCGATTCATTGCAGGGCGACGCCGCCCTGGGTCGGGCCGATCCCCAATGCCCGGCGGATCGAGTCGGGCATGTAGGGCGCCGTCCATGCCCGCATGAACAGCATTTCCAACTCCATCCGCACCTGCACCACCGGCGCGGCGCCATAGTAAAAGCCCTCGGCCTTGCGGGCGATGGAATCCACGCTCGTCACGTCCGCCCGCAACACCGTGATGAACCGCCCGTTGCCCAGTTCGGCCATGAACTGCGGCACATACGCGGCCTCCATCTCGACCGTCATCGTCGCGTGCAGCACATCATACATCGCGTTGGACACCCGTCCGGTCGGGGAAATCGTCGGCGCCTTCGGCAGCGGGCCATCGACATCCTGCGAAACCGGAGCCGCCTCCGCGACCTGCCCGTATCCCCCCGACGACCCGCCGGGCATCTGACCGGTGGTCGTCGACACGAACTCGCGCGGGCATTCGATCCGCACCAGCCGCTTGACCGGAGCCGTCATCACGTTGGCCGCCGCGGCGTTGGTCGCGGCGATCGCCCGCGCCAGGTCCGTCTGCGCCCAAATGCCCACCTGGGCCCACCAGATCGCCGCCGGCTCGGGGGGCTGTCCGCTGAAAATGTCCCTCACCTCGTCGAACGCCCCCGGATCCACATACACCTTGGCCGCCGAGGCGCGCTTCACCCGCATCTCCTCGGGCAGCTTCCGGGCGTCCTCCTCGGCCTGGGCCTTCACCGTCGCCTCGTTGCTCTCCCCGCCGGGCGTTTTCCATATCCCCTTGGAGTAGACTTCTTTCCATCGCCGGTCGATCTCGGCCTTGACCTCGTCGGCGACGGGGGGGGTGGCGCCTTTCAGGATGCCGTCGGTGAGCGTCTGCCTGAACACCTCGACATATCGTTCACGGAACGCGATCTGTTCGGGCGTGCGCGGACGCGGCAGCGACTTGTCCACCAGCAGCGTGCGGTCGTCCTTGTTGAGGGCGACGGCGACCTGGTACATCCGCTGGCTCTCATCCTTCACCGCCGCCGTCACCGCCTCGCCGCGCTCGATCACCTTCTCGCTGGGGAACTGCGTCAGCGGCGTGGATT
>JBBSAF010000161.1:0-6264 GCA_038252525.1 Tepidisphaerales bacterium | reverse complement strand
TCCGGAACGCCAGGAAATACAGTTTGAGGCTCTTCATCTCCACGCATTGGCGATCCGGCACATAATCCACCGTGATCGTCGCGAAATCCGGCTGCCCCGTCACCGGGCACACGCTCGTGAACTCCGGGAACACGAACCGGATGCGGTAATCCCGCTCCGGCCTGGGATTGTCGAACGTCTCCAGGATCGACCCCGGATCGGCCAACTGCGCCGCGCTCAGGATCGATTTGTTTCCCAGTTGTTTGAACTTCTCCATGCCCGCTGTTGTACCCGCATCCGCCGCGCCATTTCCAGCCGGGGGGGTTTGATCGCCCCGACACCCCGACCGAAGCCGGACGCCATGCGGATCGGCAACGGATGATCGGTCGGCGGGGTTTGGTCGCGCCGACACCCCGACCGCCACCGTCCGGCGCGGTACAATGGCCCTTTTGCGGAGAACCCCATGCGCGCGATCTTGACCGGACAGGTGGGCGTCGACAAATCCCCCTATATCGCCGCCGTCCGCGCCCTCGCCGCCGACCGTGGCGACGAGTTGGTGGTCTGCAATGTCGGCGAGATGATGTACGCCGAGGCCCCCGACGTGCCGGCGGGCCGAATCCTCAACCTCCCCATCAACCGCCTCAATTCCCTTCGCCGATCGGTCTTCAAGGAAATCCTCCGCATCGCCGACCAACACGAGCACGTTCTGGTCAACACCCATGCCACCTTCCGCTGGCGCCACGGTCTGTTCGCGGCCTTCGACTTCGACCAGATCAAAGCCTTCGACGCCGACCTCTACATGACCCTCGTCGACAACGTCGAAAGCGTCCACCAACGCCTCCTCCGCGACCACGACATCGACCACACCCTCAAGGACATCATGGTCTGGCGCGAAGAGGAGCTGCTGGCCACCGAAATCCTCGCCAAAATCCTCCGCGGCTACGGCCATTTCTTCATGCTCGCCCGAGGCCGCCACACCCTCACCACCCGGACTCTCCACCGATTGATGTTCGGCCCCGCCGGCAAGAAGGTCTACCTGTCGTTCCCCATGAGCCACGTGATGGACCTGCCGGACACCCTCGACGAGATCCAGCGGTTCAAGACCGCCATGGCCGAGCGTTTCATCTGCTTCGATCCCGCCGATGTCGATGAATACGCCCTCCACGCCGCGGCCGTGAAGGCCCTCCAGGAGGGCGCCACCACCCTCGCCGTCCCGGCCCCCCAAGGCCCGATCACCCTCAAGACCGCCGACGTCGCCCATATATCCGGCGACATCCTCGGCCAAATCTACGCCCGCGACTTCAAGATGATCGACCAGTCCGACATGATTATTTCCCTTGTCCCCGAGCTGCCCGGCGGCAAACCCGCCCTCTCCAGCGGCGTCGAGCGCGAATTGCACCACGCCTTCGAGGGCGCCAAGGAGGTCTACGTCATCTGGAAATGCCAATCCCCCCCCAGCCCCTTCATCACCGAAACCGCCACCAAGGTCTTCGCCTCCGCCGACGATGCCCTCGCCCACTTCCGCGCCAAGGGCTATTTCGCCTGACCGCCGCCTTCGGCCACCGCATTTCGATGGCGGGTAGGGGATGGCAGGTGCGGCCCAGCCAATCCAAACCCACGACATTCCAGCCCGACTCGCGCCCTCACCCTCAAATCGACCCCTCGACCCCTTCCACCGCCATCGGCGCCGCCTCGGCCTGGGCCGATCCGGCGTCCCCATCCGCGGAGACCACCCTCGACTGCGCCCCCGCCTCCGGCGACACCCTCCACCGCGCCGCCGCGTTCACCATCGGCGCCAACGCCACCACCATCGCCACCCGCGCCGGCAATCCCCAGGCCCATCCCCATCCGATCCCCGGCCGCTCACCGGACGCCGGCCGCGGCGATTGCGACTTCGCCTGTTCCAACCGGCCCAACTTCTCCATCCCCCACGCCACAACCCACAGCCCCGCCAGCGTCGGCACGATCCACATCATATGTTCCCACGGCGACCGCTCGGCGTGGTGGGCGATCGCCACCACCCCCGCCACCGCGAACACATGGGCGACGTACACCGCCAGACTCTTGCGCCCGAGCCGCGCTACCGCACCGACCCATGCCCGACCAGCCAGCCATCGCCACAGCACATCGCTGACGGTGATGACCATGGCGGTCCACGCCAGATATCGCAGCGCCTCGCCTCCCGACAACGGCGCCTTCCAGAACGCCAGCCCCAGCGAAAAATCCACCCCGATCGACGCCCCGTCCGACGCCAGCGACAGGATCGCCGCCAACCCCGTCGCCGCCAACGCGATCCCCGCCTTCGTCCGCCATCGCAGGGCATCGTATTTCGGCAACAACATCCCCCCGAACATCCCGGCCACGAAAATCGCTTGCCACAACGGAACCAGGAACGTCTGCTGAATGTCCATCGCCCCGAAATAGGGATCCCGTTGCCCCAAGAACCACACCCCGACGCTCGTCAGCGCCAGCACGCTCCCCCATCCCCGACGCAGCAGCTCCAGCATGACCGGCGCCGCCAAAAGCATGATCGCGTAAAACACCAGCAAATCGCTGCCATTGCGAAAAAAGAAGATGTCCCGCATCGGCCCGGCGATGTCGGGGAACGGTTGGCCGGCCAACAGCGGATACCGCAGCAAAAACGCTGTTTCCGCCGCCCAATGCACCAAGAGCAGCACCCCCGCCCGGCGCCACAGCGACCCATACACCGCGCGCCGGCGCTCCGGGTCCCGCGCCTTGACCAGGTGGATCGCCCCCAAGCTCATCCCCGCGATGAAAATGAACCCCCCCGCCGCGAACCGCGTCCACTGCCCGAAAATCGCCGGCCAAGCCCCTGGAAGGGATAGACCCTGGTGCACCAGATGCACCAGCACCATGTCAATCAGGCAGACGCCCCGCCAAAAGTCCAGACGGACATCGCGTCCCCGCGCCGTCGGGCGCGACAATGTGACGCCACGACTTTGGGTGGCCGGATCGCCAAGTCGCGCATCGCGTCCCCGCGTCATCGGGCGCGGCAATGTGACGGGGTTGGCATTCATGGAAGCAAACCAAACGGTCCTGCGGGCGCGGAAGGTCCAAACAAAAAATTAACAAACGCCCCCACGCCATACAAGACCCATTTTCACGCCCCCCGTTGGGCCGGCCATTTTCCCCATTGCGTTCGCATCGGCGCCGACCCTTACAATCGCGCCAGACGTCATACCTCAACCGGAGAAGATCATGCTGAAGACCATCGCCGTCGTGATTCTCGCCCTCGCCACTGTCGCGGTCGCCGCCCAAACCAAGACCGTCGAATACACCGTCGAAGGTCAAAAATACAAAGCCCATCTCGCCACCCCCGACAAAGGTGAACCCATCGCCGACATTCTGGTCTTCCCCGAATGGTGGGGCGTGACCGACTACGCCAAACACCGCGCCAACATGCTCGCCGACCTCGGCTACGCCGCCCTCGCGGTCGATCTGTATGGCGACGGCCAGACCACTGGCGACCCCCAAGACGCCGCCAAACTCTCCAGCGCCCTCAAGAACGATCCTAAGAAGCTCCACGCGATCTCCCAGGCCGCCCTCGACGCCTTCCAAGCGCAGGACAATCTCAACGACCGCCCCGTTGCCGCCACCGGCTACTGTTTCGGCGGATTCGCGGCCCTCGAGTTCGCCCGAACCGGCGCCCCGCTCGCCGGCGTCGTCACCTTCCACGGCGACCTCGGCACCAAAAACTCCGATGGCGGCAAAAACGTCAAGGGCAAACTCCTGATCTGCCACGGCGCGGACGACCCGATGGTGACCGGCAACGATGTCATGATGTTCCAGAAGGAAATGGACGACGCCCACATCACCTACGCCATCCTGATTCTCAGCGGCGCCCAGCACTCGTTCACCAATCCCAAGGCAGACCAATACGGTCTGAAAGGGGTGGCGTACAACAAAGCCGCCGACGACGCCTCTTGGACGGCCATGAAGGGGTTCTTCGGCGACCTGTTCCAGACCGTCAAACAGAATCAGTAAACGTCGTTTTCGGTGAACGGAGTTTTGCGGGCGGCGATGGGCGACGCCGGATGCCGTCGCACGAACTTAGTAAACGTCGTTTTCGGTGAACAGGTTGGTTTCGTCCAGCACAAACCGTGTCGATGTCGGACTCAGCCGCAGCGTGATCGCCCCCCCGTCGGCCGGCGGCTCGAAAGTCATCCGCGTTCGTCGGCCAGCGGACAACTCGAATCGGGCGATTTTCCCCGCGGCGGTGGAGATCGTCAATGCCGCATTGCAGTCGGCCGTTCCGCCAAGAATCGACGTGTGTCTCAAGTCCTTTTCCCGCAACACGATGCGCGTGATCGGCGCGATGCTGTGATCCGCCCGCAATCCGCGCACGATCTGCAAGCGGTCCAGCCACCGCCCCACCGCCGGAACCCGGTCGGACAAGGTGTTCCACACAGACCGGCCCAGCACCAACGACGACACCCGCCGACGGACCTCACAGTAGGCCCGCGGAATCGTAAAACCCTTTTGGTGCCAATAGTTATGGAAGATCGACGGTTTGCCCGCCGCCGCCCGCCCGGCTTCGGCGGTGGAAGGCCCAGGGGCGGACCCTTCCCGATCAAAGGCTCCCCCCAATCGACTTGGCGTCGAGGACGTTGACGCAGCCGGGGCGGGTGCCTCCCGGTCGAAGGTTCCACCCACTCGACTCGAAGCCAAGGACGGTGACGGGGCCGTTGCCGGCGCCACCCGGTCGAAGGCCGCCCGCAAAGCCTCGGCCGAGCGCTCCCACGTCCACACCCCCAACCGACCGTGCCCCTTGGCGATCAGGTCGTCCCGCAAGGCCCCATCCCCGACCATGCGAAGCATCGCGTCGGCCATGGCGCCGATATCGGTCGGATCCACCAGCACCGCCGCATCGCCGGCCACCTCCGGCAGACTGGTCGTGTTGGAACACACCACCGGGCAGCCGGCGCTGAACGCCTCGAGCAACGGAATCCCGAACCCCTCATACTGGCTGAAAAACGTCAGCGCCGTCGCCCGTTGCAGCAGCATCCGCACCAACTGCGGTCGCACAAACCCGAGGTGCGCCACCGGCAATCCGGGGAAGTCGGCCATCAATGCATCAAACCCGTCGGGGTGCCCTGTGAGGATCAATCGCATCGGCTGTTTGGATTTTTCAAGCGCGCGTTTGAAGGCCTCCAGCAGGCGCCGGTGGTTCTTGTGGGCCCACAGGTTGGCCGGGAAATAGAAAAACGGTACGTCGGGCAGGCGGGCGCGCTCGTCGTCGGTCAGGTCCGACAAATCGACGGGTTGGTGACGCTCGGTCAAGGCCGGGGGCATCAGGAAAATGTCCCGGCAGCGGGTCATCGGCAGCGCCAGGATTTCGTTTTTCGCGTGGGTCGAGATCGTTCCGATGGCGCCGGCGTCGGCCAAAAACCGGTTGAACGCCGCCCGCCGACAGCGGAGCACGCCGCGATCGAAGAAATCCGGGCGGTGTTCGTGCTGGACATCGGGGATCAGGATAATTTGTCGGGACAGGGGAAAGTTCGAGTCGTCGCTGACGGGATAGGCCCGGAACAGGGCGCGGATGTCATGGGCCGCCATGAGACGGTCCATTTCGGCGAAAAACGTCCGCGTCGTCAACGGATGGACGGTGACATGGGGCAGGTCATCGACATCGAGCAACCCCCGGCTGTAGAGGGTGGTGAAGATGTGGAAATGGTCCGCGGGGAATTGCCGGTACAGCCGGTTGAGCACGCCTTGGAGGACCATGGCGATGCCGCCGGAGGCGCCGGGGGAGATCGGTCGCAGTTCGATGCCGAGGTGCATGGTTGGCCGGCCGGGGGAGGATCGTCGCCGAGGCGACTACATCACGTCGGCGAACCCTTTCTTGAGTCGGACGAACGCGAAGAATCCCAGCGCCATGGCGGCCAAGGAGGCGATCCAGACGCCGACGAGCGGGATCCAGTCGGGCGGCTGCCCCCACAGGATCGCGCGTCGGAAACCGTCGACGATCACATACAGCGGGTTGAACAGGAATAGCCAGCGGAGGCGTTGGGGCACGATATCGATGGGGTAGAAGATCGGGGTGAGGAACATCAGCAGCTGCACCAAAAGCCCGATCAGTTGGGCGATGTCGCGGAGGTACACGCCCAGGGCGCTGAGCAGCCAGCAGGTCCCGACGGTCAGCATCGCCAAGGGCAGGTAATACAGCGGCAGATAGACAATGGTCCATTGGATCGTGTGCTGGAAGATGAGCGTGCCGATGAGCACGATCACCAGGCTCATCAGCGAGTGGACGATGGCCGCCCC
>JBBSAF010000160.1:0-6273 GCA_038252525.1 Tepidisphaerales bacterium | reverse complement strand
TGGCGACGGCGCGGTTGCGAAGGAGCTGGTGGCCGTCGGCGGCGAGGCGGGCGGTCAGGGCGTCGGCGATGAAGGCCGGCCCGGTTTCGTGCGGATCGACATCGCTGTAGTCGTGGTTGCCCAGGCAGGCGTAAACCGGCGCCCGCAGGGCCGCGAGCACATCGCACACGGGATCGACGCGATCAAGATCGTGGGTGACGAAATCGCCGGTGACGACGATGGCGTCGGGGCTTTCGGCGTTGACGCGGGCGATGGCGCGCTGGAGGAACGCGATCGGCACGATGTCGCTGGCGTGCAGATCGCTCAGGTGGGCGATTCGGAAGCCCTCGAACGATCGCGGGAGGTTGCCGATGGCGATGGGATTGTCGTGCACATCCAGCCAGAAGGGTTCGACCTCGGTGGCGTAAGCGCCCCCGCCGACGAGGGCGGCCAAACCGCCGACGGCGCCGGCGAGAAGGCGCCGTCGCGTCAGTCGGATCGGGCGTCGGGGTGCGATGGTGGCGTTGCTCAAGTCGTTCCTCTCCCCCATTCCCATGCGCCGCGTCGCGTGAGGTTGCGAAGGGTCGTCGGGGGTCGAGGCATTTTCGCGTCCCCGATTCCCATGCGCTCCGGCGCCGAAGGTTTCGGCCGCCGGCTTGAGACCAGCGTCAGGGCATCACCGCGTCGTCCGTCCTGTACGCCGGCGCCGAAGGTTTCGGCCGCCGCCTTGACGCAAGGCCCGGCCATCAGCGCAGCCGTTCGTCCTGTATGCCGGCGCCGAAGGTTTCGGCCGCCGCCTTGACGCAAGGCCCGGCCGGCGGACAATCGGGGCGATCCAGCGAGAAACGAAAGGATACCATGAACCCGATGTTGACGCACCCGGCCTTGGCGGCCTTGAAAGCACGCTTCCCGACCCTGAAACTGGCGGTCAAACAGTTCCGCGACATGACGACGGTGGTGGTCGTCCGGGAGAACCTGGTGGAGGTCGCCGGTTTCCTGCGCGACGATCCGGCGACGGGGTTCGATATGCTCTTCGACCTCAACGGGGTGGATTACCTGAATTATCCCCAGGCCCCCCACCGTTTTGCGGTGAATTACGGGTTGAGTTCGACGGCAAGCGGGCAGCGGTTGTGGTTGAAGGTGTTTTTGGACCCGACGCGCGACACCTCGCCGTCGGCGCCGGTGATCCGCGATGAGGATGCGATGGAACAGGGCGATCCGGGGCTGAAGGTCGATTCGGTCACGGCGATCTGGCCGGCGGCCGAGTGGATGGAGCGCGAGGTGTACGACCTGCTGGGAATGCTGTTCGTCGGGCACCCTGATTTGCGCCGGATTCTCACCTGGAACGGGTTCGGGTCGCATCCGCTGCGGAAGGATTATCCATTGCGCGGGGTGGGCGAGCGCGAGAATTACAAGACCATCGCCCGCGACAGCGCCTGAAAGCGAGAGGCGCCAGCGGAGATTCTCACCCCAGTGGCGATTCGATCTTGAGGGTCAGTCGCGCTCCCGTGGCCGGGTGATCCAGACCCAACTCGACGGATGCCAGCATCAGCCGCTTGGCGGGCGGGCCGTTGTAGAGGCCGTCGCCGAGGATGGGATGACCGGCCTCGGCGAACTGGGCGCGGATTTGGTGTTTGCGGCCGGTTTCGAGGGTGATGCGCAACATCGTCGTGCGGTCATCGGAGCCGGTCGATTCGGTCGCGTAATGGGTGATGGCCCGCTGGCCGACGTCGGTGCGACGGGTGGATTGGACGATGCCGTCGGCGCGTTCGATGAGGCGGGATTCGAGCGTGCCCGTCGGCGGATTCATTCGGCCGGCGACGCGGGCGAGATAGATGCGTTGAACGGTGTGCTTGAAGAACTGGGATTTGAGGGACTCGAAGGCCCGGCGGTTTTTCGAGAAGACCAGCAGGCCCGAGGCGTCGCGGTCGAGGCGGTGGATCAGCCCGGCGATGGCACGGGGGTCGCGGGCCTCGACATAATCACGGACCAAAGCCCATGCGGTGGGGCGCTTTTCGCGTTCGACGGTGCTGGTGAGCAGCCCGGCGGGCTTGTTGACGACCAGCAGATCGGCGTCCTCGTGGATGATTTTCAGCGGTGACAACGACGGCGCCGGGGGGCGCGTGCGGTCGAGGATGCGGAGGGTGTCGGTCGGCGCCAGCGGGGTATTGAGGATTTTCACCGGGCGGTCGTTGACGAGCACCCGCCCCCGCGCCGCCATGTTCTTGAGGGTTTGCCGGGCGGCGTCGGGAAACCGCAATGCGAGGGCGTCGGCGAGGGTCGCGGGGGAAGGCGAGGGGGGAATCGAGTCGGTCATGACGGGGATTATACGCGGACGACGGCGACAACCATCGCCGACCTGTTCCCGCCTCGCGCTATCGACCCGATTTTTTCGCGCATGCCTTTATCCCGCATACGGCCCACCACCTCTCGGCGATACACTTCCCCCATCATGGAAAACGCACACGCGAACCACCTCGGATTCATCGGCCTTGGAATCATGGGCGCCCCCATGGCCGGGCATCTACTTTCGGCGGGACATCGGTTGACGTTGCACACGCGGACGAAATCGCGGGCCGATGAATTGTTGGCCCGCGGGGCGATGTGGGCCGATTCACCGGCGGACGCGGCGCGGGACGCCGACGTGGTGTTCGTGTGCGTGCCCGACACGCCGGATGTGCAGACGGTGCTGCTCGGCGCCGGAGGGGTGATCGAATCGACCCGGCCGGGGCTGATCGTCGTGGACCATTCGACCATCTCCCCGATCGCCACGCGGGAGATGGCACGTCGGTTGGCCGAGCGCGGCGCCACGCTGCTGGACGCCCCGGTGTCGGGCGGCGATGCGGGGGCGCGGGCGGGCACGCTGTCGATCATGGTCGGCGGCGAGGCGGGGGCGTTCGAGCGCGTGCGACCGCTGCTGGACTTGATGGGGAAAACGATCACCCACTGCGGGAAAAGCGGCGATGGGCAACTGACCAAATTGGTGAACCAGATCCTGGTGTCGGTGACGAATCTGGCGGTGTGCGAGGCGCTGGCGCTGGCCGAGATGAACGGGCTGGACGCGGCGCGGACGATCCGCGCCGTCGGGGGCGGGGCGGCGTCGAGTTGGCAGCTGTTGAACCTCGGGCCGAAGATGGCGAACCGGGATTATCGGCCGGGATTCACCATCGACCTGCAACTAAAGGATCTGCGATTGGCGATGGAGGCGGCACAGGCGGCCGGGGCGCCGACGGCGGCATTGTCGCTGGTCAAACGGCTGTTTGAGAAGGCCGTGGCGATGGGCCACGGCGCCGACGGGACGCAAGCGCTGTATGAGGCGGTGCGGACATCAGCCGAAAACGGCTGAGGCGTTGGCGATCAGCTCCGGCAGCGCGGCGCCGACGCGATCGATGCCCGCTTGATCGAGGCCGAAACCGGCCGGGTCGGCGTTGGCGGGACTTTGGTTGCGGGCGGTGAGATCGAACGCGCCGTCGATGCGACAGCACATCGTGTCGGCGACGAAGACGATGCCCGCCATGGCGCGGCAGTCGTCGGCGAGATCGACCGGATGATGATGATACCCCGCGACGAGCTGGCAGGTGCGGGGGAACTTCCACTGTTCGGCCAGCGCCATGCCGAGCATCTCATGATCGACGCCGGACAAACGGCGCTCGACGGTGCGGAAGTCGGCATCGGTCTCCATCACCTCGCGGCAGACGCGCCGAAGGGTTTCGGGCGCGGTTTGCAGACTGACGATCAGCCCGATGTCGTGGATCAACCCGGCCAGGAACGCCTCGTTGGCCAATTGGGGATTGCACTGGGCGGCCAGGGCGCGCGACGCCACGGCGACGGAAATGCAGTGGGTCCACAGATCGCGGGCGGTGAAGCCGTCGCAGAGCTCGGCGCCGCGGAACAATTGCCCCAGGCTGGCGGCGACGGCGACGTTCTTCACGGCGTTCAGCCCCAGCAGCACGATCGCGCGCTCGATGGACGCGACCTGTCCGGGCAGTCCGTAGAAGGCGCTGTTGACGACCTTGAGGATGCGCGTGACCAGGGCGGGATCGTGCGACACGATCCTGTGCAGTTGAGCGGCGGTGCTGCGCGGGTCCTCGACGGTGGCGACGATGCGCCCGGTGACCTCCGGCAACGTGGCGATGGTCGAGACCTTGGCGATGGCGTCGCGGACGAGCTCGCGCGGGTCGATGGCGGTGGTGGTCATGGGGCAGGCCCTCCCTGTCGGGGTCGGTCGTTCCTCTGGTTCATCATCGAACCGGGCGGGCGCCGACTTGAGGGCGCGGCGGAAGAATCAATGAGCGATGAGCTTGTGGCGAAGTCGCTCGCCCAGGGCGATGCGTGCGAGAACGTCGGCGATCCTCGTCCCGACCGCCCCGCCGCCGTACACATTGGTCCCGCGGAAGCGCTTGGGCACGCCGCGGTTCCATATCGGGCGCAGGGCCTTGGCGATGGCGGCGGGCGAATGGGGCACATGGATGACGTTGCCCGACCGCTGCCGCCCGGACTGGCGGTCGCCGATGTCGAGGGCGAAGGTCCCGAAACTGGCGGCCTCGATGATGCCGCTGGAGCTGTTGCCGACGAGGACCGCCGCGTCGCGCAGCAGCCCGAGATAGACATCGCGCGGCGCGTCGGGAATCAGCCGCGCATCCGCATCCCCGGCGTGGTCCATCCAGGCGTGGAGGATTCCACGAGCGCCGGGGTCGGTGTTGGGGAAAATGATGGCGATCCGCCCGACGCCGGCGGCGCGGACGGCCGTCAGCAGTGATATCGCCCGTCGGCGCTCGAGCGCTTCATCGGATGATTCGGGATGCAGCACCACCAAGGCGAAACGTCGCGGTGGCCAGTCGCCGACCACCGTGGCGATGCGCTGGCGCGATGCCGCCAAGCCCTTGATCCCGTCGATGCCCGGCGAGCCGACGCGGTGGATGCGGAACGGCTCCTCCCCGAGCCGGCGCAATCGCGCCGCGCTGTCGGCGGTGGCGGGGAAATGGATATGGGAGAGCTTGGTGATCGCGTGCCGCAGGGCGTCGTCGGACTGTCCGAGCGCGCGATCGCCGCCATGGACATGGGCCACGATTCGACCTGAGAGATGGGCGGCGGTCGCGGCCGCGAAAGCCTCCACCCGATCCCCGACCACCAGCACGATGTCGGGATCGAGGCGCTCGAACACATCGGTGAAACCCGCGACCGCGCGACCGGTGGCGCGGGCGGCGTCGGCCGGGCTGCCATCGCCTTGTTTCCAAGGAACCGTGGCGCCGATGGTCCACCCTTCGGCGCGGAGGCGCCGCAGGGAATGTCCGCGCTCGCGGTCCAAGTGCATCCCGGTGGCGATGATCCCAAGCGACAGTTTAGGACTCGATCCGATGGCACGCAGCGTCGATTCCATCAGCCCGAACTCGGCGCGCGTTCCGGTGGCGAAACAGATCCGGCGAACCTCGTTCCGACGGACGGATTGGCGTGGAGCGCGGCTCATCGGAGCATGTCCCATTGCAGAATCGTCCCCGGCTCCACGGCATGGATCAACCGCCGTCCGACCACCTTGTCGAAACACGCCGCCGGGATGCCGGTCCCGGGGCGCTGGACGATCAGGTCGGATGCGGCGACGGGGTCTCCCGGCGATATCGCGCCGGCAAGAACGACGCTCTGACGGCTCACGGCGCGAACATCGCGCTCGATATCCAGCACGCGTTTGGCGCCGCCACCGATAAGCGTCTCGGCCTCCCGGATGCGCCGCACATATTCGCCGAATTGCCGCGGATTGGCGCTGGCGGCGTGGTCGGGTCCCGCCGCCGCGCGATCATGGGTCAGATGCTTCTCGACCATGGCGGCCCCCGCCGCGACAGCCAACGCCCCGGCCAGCGGGTGGGTCGTGTGATCCGAATACCCCACGACCACGCCAAAGCGATCGGCCAGTTCGGCGATGAATCCCAGATGCGCCGATTCATCGGGCGTCGGATAGCTGCTGATGCATTGGAGCAGGGCGAAGGGCGCTGCGAAATCGCGCATCCATGCGACGGCGGTGGCGATTTCCCCGAGCTCCGCGGCGCCGCACGACAGCAGCAGTGGACGACCCGCCCGCGCCGCGCGCCGCAGCAGCGGCAGGTTCACCACATCCGGCGACGCGACCTTCACCGCCGGAAGATCGAGCGATTCGATCAAATCGACGTCCTCCACCGAAAACGGCGTGGCGATCGGGATCAACCCCGCTGCGCGGATCGCGCCGACGATGTGCTCGAGGTCCGTCCCCGACAGTTCGTACCGTCGCAGCATCTCCGCCGGCGTTGCGTCGGCGCCGTCGGC
>JBBSAF010000159.1:0-6283 GCA_038252525.1 Tepidisphaerales bacterium | reverse complement strand
GGGCGGTGGGGGGGGGGCGGGGGGGGCGGTGTGGCTGGGTCGCGGGGGGGGGGGGCCGGGTCGGGGGTGGGTTGGAGCGGCAGGGGGGCGGGTTGGGGGGGGGGCTTGGTGGCGGCGGACCGGGGGGCGTTGTCCACCGGAACGACCAACACATAGACGACCAAGACCGCCAGCAGCACGCCGCCGATGGCCAAACCGAATCGCACGTCCTTGCGCATCGCCGACTCCTTCTCGCGTCATCGAACGATCCGGGGAAAAGCCGGTGTTGGCGAAAACCGCCGAACCGGTCCCGCGGACCCTGGAATTGCCTTTTCGGCGCCCGGTCCTAGCCGCCGACGCGCTGGAGCCGACCGGGGGCCGCCTTCGCCGATTCGGTTTCCGACTGCCCCATGAGCAGGATCGGGGACGCGATGGCGATGGACGAATAAGTGCCGACCAATATGCCAATCAGCAGCACGAATGTAAAGCCATGGATGGCCGGACCGCCGGCGACATACATCACGAAAACCGTCAGGAGCGTCGTGCCCGCGGTGAGCAGCGTGCGGGAGATGGTCTGGTTGATCGAATCGTTGATGATGGTGCGGCTGAGATAGCCGAACTTGCCGCGGTTCTCGCGAATGCGGTCGAAGACGACGATGGTGTCCACCATGGAGTAGCCCATGACGGTGAGGATGGCGGCCACGAGCGTCATGTTGATGCGGAACGGCTCGATCAAAAGCCACGATCCGATGGTCGTCTGCCCGAGATAATGGCTCAGGCCGATGAATCCCAGGACCATGAGGGTGTCATGGAGCATGGCGACGACGGTGGCGGCGCCGTAGCGGAGGTTGCCGAATCGCAGCCAGATGTAGGCCATGATCGCCAGGATGCTGAAGCTCATGGACATCAGCGCCGTCGATCGCATTTCACCGGCGACGGAGGCGTTGAAGGTGGTCACCCGCTGGAGGGTCGGGGGGTTGTTGATGGCCTCGTTGACGACCGTCCAGAGGGGCGCGACCAGGGCGTCGCGCCACTTGGATTCGTCGGCGTCGTATCGCAGGTTGGGATCGGAGACGAGGAGGATGGCGAAATGGGTGGGCGTGGTCGGCCCGTCGGGGGACTCGACACGAACATCGCGGAAGGGGAGCTGCGTGCCATCGGGCAGGGGCTGGAGCATCTGCCGCTGGACGCGGGTGCGGATTTGCTCGGCCGACAACGCCGGTTCGATGTTCCGCAGCACGATGGCGGCGCCGCCCTGGTTGCCCAGGACGCCGCGGGGGGTGAATCCGTCGATCGCCATTTGGGTGTCGGTGATCGGCAGGATCTGTTGGCCGATGACCTTCTCGACATCCTTTTCGCCGGCGCCGACGAACGAGCTGCCGCGCTCGAGCTTCAATCGGTCGCCCATGGCCGACACGATGGCCGTGCGGACCTCCGAGGCGCTGGCGTTGGGGGTGACCACCGAGTATTCGAGATCCTCGTTGCCCACCGCGCCCACCATGGCCGCGGGCAGGGCGACGGGCTGGCTGTCGATGAGCTTCTGCACCGCCGCGCGGTCCATCGGGTGGTTGAGCTCGAACTGCACCGAGGTGCCGGAGGAGAACTCGATGTCGAGGGTCTGGCCTTGCTGGAACTTCACCACCAGTGCGATCATGCCGAGAACGGCGATGGTGGCGCTGACGCCGATGAAGTACCAGACCTTGCTCATCCAGTCGATGTTCGGATGCAGCAGCCGACCCAGCGCCGGCCAGGCCTGCGGCAGGCTGCCGAGGCGCTTGAGTCCGAAGCGATCGATCCAAATCATGAAAATGGTCTTGGTGACATAGAGCGCGGTGAAGAGGCTGGCGATGAGGCCGAGTCCCAGGGTCAATCCGAAGCCCTTGACCTCCTCGGTGCCGAACCAATAGAGCACGCCGCAGGTGATGAGGGTGGTGATGTTGGAGTCGATGATGGCGCTGAACGCGCGGTCGTAGGCGTTGCGGATGGCCATGCGAAGGGACAGACCGCGGGCCATCTCCTCGCGCAGGCGCTCGAAGATCAGCACGTTGGCGTCGACCGCCACGCCCATGGTCAGCACCAGCCCGGCGATGGAGGGGAGGGTGAAGGTGGCGTCGAGCATGGCCATGACGCCGACGGTGAGGATGATGTTCATCACCAGCGCCACGGTCGCCACGACGCCCGACAGATGGTAGTAGAGGATCATGAACAGCCCGACCGCCGCCAGCCCGGCGACGCACGCCACCAGCCCGCGGATCAGGTTGTCATGCCCGAGTGTCGGTCCGATGGTCTGCTCGCGGATCGGCTCGTCGGCCAACTGCGCCGGCAGGCTGCCGGCGCTGAGGGTCTTGACCAGGTAATTCAGCTCGTCCTCGTTGAACCCGGCCGAACCGCCGCCGCTGATGGTCCCGCGCCCGCCGGTGATCGGCTCGTTGATGTTGGGGGCGCTGATGACCTTGTTGTCGAGCATGATCGCCAGCGGCTCGTGGGTGTTGTTGGTCGTCAGCGTGCCGAAGAGATTGGCGCCGACGGGGTCGAACTCGAACCCCACCGCCCGCTGGGCCGCGAACCCCTTCTCGGTCGTCGTCGCGTAGGCGTTCTGCAATCCCCACTTGGGCTGGCCGGGACCGTGCTTCATCGACTTGTCGGCGCTGTCCCACGCCAAAACCCACTGCTTGTCGTTGTAAGTCTGGGTCGATTGGCCCTTGAACTCCTCGGGGCGGTCCACCTGGTACCAGCGCATGGTGTCACCGGACTGGGATGCCGGGCCGCGGGCCTTGAGGCGCTGGACCATCGCCTGCGACACGGCCGATTGCAGGTCGGCGCCGGTCACGAGGATGTGGAACTCCAGCACGCCCGAGCCGCGGAGCAGTCGCTTCAATTCCGCCGCCGAGTCGATCTTGTCCTTCACCAGTTGATAGGCGTCATAGCCCTTGACGAACCCGTCGATGGCGTTGACGCGGGCGGTCCAACCGGCGTATTGAACTTTGAGGGCGTCGATCTTGGCCGAGCGCGTCCGGGCGCCGGCGTCGAGGGCCAATTCCAGTTCCGAGGGATAGAGATTCAGCGCATCCAACTGCCCGCGCAGCTTGTCGTATTGTTGCTCGGCATCGGCCTGTTTCTTGAAATCCTTGGCGGCCTTGGCCTGCTGGATTTGGTCATGCACCGACGCCAAGGCCCCGAACAGGGTCGAGCGCTGGTCGGACCCGCCGGCGAGCCGGTCGAGGGCCTCGCGCCGGGCGTCGCCGGCGAGCGTGGTCACGGCGGTGAGCACCGCCTGCGGGGGGACGTTGGTGTCGTTGAGCGCCTGCTGGGCCTTCAGATAGGCGTCCTGGGCGGCCCGACCTTCGCCGGCCCGGCCGGTGTTGGGCATCTGGATCTCGAGCTGGGTGTTGCCCAGCGGACGCCAGATGAGGTTGCGGACGCCCTGGGGATCGACGCGCTTCTTCAGCGCGTCCATCACCTTGATCGCCAGGTTCTCCCCGGCGGGCGTGCCGCCCTCGGGTTCCTTGATCTGGTACAGCAGGCTGGTGCCGCCGGCCATGTCGATGCCCGGCTTGAGGTTCGGGCGCCATAGGTTGCCGGTGGGGAAGATCGCCCACAGCGCCACCGCCAGCACGAAAAGGATCAACACCACGCGACCGGAGAATTTTTGTTCCATGACAACCCTTGGCCACGCCGATTCCGGGCGGCCGCGAAAACATCGGTCACTTCTTGTCGGCTTCGTCGACCACCACCCGGTGGATGGCGCTGCGCGAGAATCGCATCTTCACATTCGACGTTTCATCGACCTTCAGCACCACCTCGGTCTCGCGGGCCTCGATGACGGTGCCCATGATCCCGCCGATGGTCTGCACGCGGTCGCCCTTCTTAAGGTTCGACAGCATTCCCTTGCGTTCCTTGTCCTGGGATCGCTTGCCCCGGAACACGAACAGGTAAAAAACCACCGCGATCACGATCAGCGGCAGGAACGGGTTGGTCCAGAACGGCGCGTCGGTCGTGCCGGTCGTCGTCGTCGTGGCGGCTTGCGCCAGCATCGGCAAAAGATTCAAGATCGGTTCTCCATCGCAAACGGTCCCTGGCGACCGGCCCGCGACCGACATCGGTCGGTCACACCCGGTCGCCTTGTTCCTCCGCCGACCCCGGCCCGAGCGTGCATCGCGGATCGCTCCGCCGCATCGAATCGAACGAGCCGGTTTGGATCGCCCGGCGCACGTCGGCCATCAGCCGTTGGAAGAAACGGATATTATGCAGGGAAACAAGGATCGGTCCAAGCATCTCGCCGGCGAAAAAAAAGTGACGGAGGGCGCCGCGCGAAAAACCCCGGCACGCCACGCAGTCGCAGCCGGCCTCGATCGGCCCGGAATCCCGCTGATATTGGGCGTTTCGCAGCCGCAATGGCCCCCCGGCGGTGAAGGCGTAGGCGTTGCGCCCGTTTCGCGTCGGCAACACGCAATCGAACAGGTCGATCCCCGCCGCCACCGCCGCGATGATGTCGCGCGGGAACCCCACCCCCATCAAATATCGTGGCCGATCCGCCGGCAAGCGGTGGGCCGTGTGCCCCAGCACCCCCACCATCGCCTCGAATCCCTCCCCCACCGCCAGCCCCCCCACCGCGTAGCCGGGGAAATCCAGCTCCACCAGCCGATCCAGACACTCGGCCCGCAATTCCGTGTCGGTCCCGCCTTGGACGATGCCGAACAGCCCCTGCGATTCCGGGCGGGCGTGATGTTCCTTACACTCCCGCGCCCAGCGGATCGTCCGCTCGACCGCCTGGCGGTGATACGCCGACGGGGCGTCGGCCGGCGGGCACTCGTCGAACGCCATGATGATGTCGGCGCCGAGGGCGTTTTGCACCTCCATGCTGCGCTGCGGCGTCAGGTGGTGCATCGAGCCGTCGATATGGCTCTTGAAGGTCACGCCGTCGTCACTGATTTGGTTCAGATCCGACAGACTGAAGACCTGAAACCCGCCGGAATCGGTCAGGATCGGGCCGGGCCATCCCATGAAGGCGTGCAAGTCCCCCAGCTCGGCCACGACTTTTTCGCCGGGACGGAGCATGAGGTGATAGGTGTTGGCCAACACACACTGGGCGCCGGTGGCCGCGACATCGGCCGGGAGGAGTCCCTTGATGGACCCCTGGGTGCCGACGGGCATGAAGGCCGGGGTGTCGAAGTCCCCATGAGGCGTCCGCACCCGCCCGAAACGGGCGTGGCTGGAGGGATCGGTGGCGAGGAGGTCATACCCGATGGCCATGGCGGGCCAGAGGGTAGACGCGGGCTTGGCGGCGGGCAAGGGAGAGGCCGCCAGCAGCGAGACCGCCGGACGATTTCCCCTCCGGTTCGGCCATCATCCAGGCGGTGTGCGGGAACACGGGATGACCCTTTTTCGCAACCCGGCCATCGTCGGCGCCACTTGGCGCGGCGGATCATTCTTCGTATATTAAAGTTCATGAAAGTCCGCTTCCGTTGGGAGGAGTGGAACACTGCCCATGTGCGGAAGCACGGTTCGTCGCCAGCGGAGGCCGAGAGAATTGTCCGGGCCGCTGGCCGCGGGTATCCGCGGAAGATCGGCGACGGCAAGTTCGAGGTCGTCGCCCGGGGCGGGGGAGGACGACGGGTCCGGGTCATTTTCATTCATTCGCCGCCCGGAACGGTTTACATCATTCACGCCAGGCCGCTTTGAGAGGAGCGTTCATCATGAAAAAGAACTCGCCCACGCGACCCGAGATCACCGCCGCCAAGGCCGCCGCCCTGCGCGAGACCGAGCGGTTCATGGCATTGTCCGACGCCGCCAAGACCCGTGAAGCGGAGTCGGCGGCCAAGTCCAAGAGCCGCCCCCTGGCCGCCGCCGAACGGGCCATGTTCGACGCCATGGGCATCGGGCGGGCGCGGGGGCGACCGATGAAGGGTCGCGGCGCCCGTCAGATCTCGCTGACCATGGAACGGGGACTGCTCTCGCGAGTCGATCTATACGTCCGGGACCACGGCCTGAGCCGCGCCCAGTTCATCGCCCGCGCCGTCGAGCGCGCCCTCCCGGCCGCATAAGAGCGAATGAAGGGGACGTAGCTCTTCATTCGTCCCCGTATAAAGATGGAGCGAATGAAGGGGACGTAGCTCTTCATTCGTCCCCGTATAAAGAGCTACGTCCCCTTCATTTCACTCAGACCGTATGAAGAGCTACGTCCCCTTCATTCCAGTCTATGAAGAGCTACGTCCCCTTCATTCCAGTCCTATGAAGAGCTACGTCCCCTTCATTCCAGTCAGTCCTTCATTCCAGTCTTCCAGACGTATGAAGAGTTATGTCC
>JBBSAF010000158.1:0-6305 GCA_038252525.1 Tepidisphaerales bacterium | reverse complement strand
TCGATTCTCCTGCCGCCCACTTTCCCTCCGCCTACTTTCCTTCCGCCTACCTTCCTTCCGCCCTTCCCCTTCCACTCCCCCCTCCACTGGCAACGGGCAACTGACAACCGGCAACCGCCCCCCCAACCTTCCCCCTCCGCCCGTGTCCAATTCCTCGTGAACGCGCCATCCGGCGCACGATCCCATACGGGCGAGATCGCAACCCCCTTCGCCCAAAGGAGTAACAGCCATGAAACTCGCCATCGCCACCGTCGCCGGCCTGCTCTTCGCCGCCGCCGTCCCCGCCACCGCCCAAGCCGGTGGCCATTCCGCCGTCGGATTCTCCTTCGGTATCGGTTTCTCCGATCGCAACTCCTACGGCCGTTTCGACTACAGCCAGCGCGATCGCGGATCCTACGACCGATACGACTACGGCCATCGCGACCACGGCTCCTATGGCCGGTTCGAATACAGCTACCGCGACCGCGGTTTCTGCGAAACCCCCCGCTGGACCCCGCGACCCTACTACGGCCGGCCTTATTATGCCCGTCCGTATTACAGCCCGCCGGTGGTCTACGCCCCCCCGGTCTACTGCCCTCCCCCGGTCGTGTATAGCGCCCCGGTCTACGTGACCCCCGAGGTCTACTGCCCTCCTCCGGTCGTGTATAGCGCCCCGGTCTACGTCGCCCCCGAGGCCTACTGCCCGCCCCCGGTGGTCTATGGCCCCCCGGTCTACGTCGCCCCGTCGTACCCCGCCCAACACTACTCCGGCGGATACTACGGCGGATACTACGGCCGCTGATGCCCGCTGATGGTCGCTGATGGCCACTGATGGTCACCGATGGCCACCCCCGACAGCCCCTCCCACCCTCACCCGCCGGTCGCCCCCAGGCCCCGGCGGTTTTCCTTTCCCCTTTCGCCCACCGTCGATTCTCCTGCCGCCCACTTTCCCTCCGCCTACTTTCCTTCCGCCTACCTTCCTTCCCCCCCTACTGCCTCTTCATCGTCATCCGGCGCAACTCCCGATCCTGCTCGCGTTTGCGAATCGAATCCCGCTTGTCATGTTGTTGCTTGCCCCGGCCCAGCCCGATCTCGACTTTAGCCCGCCCATCCTTGAAATAGATCGCCAGCGGGATCAGCGTCGTCCCCTTGACCTTGGTCCCCTCCTCCAACCGACGGATCTCCCGCTTGTGGGCCAGCAGTTTCCGCTCGCGCAGCGGCTCATGGGAATATTTCCCGGCCTTGTCGTACGGGTCGATGTGACACCCATGCAGAACCAACTGTCCGCGCTCGACCCGCGCGAACGACTCGGCCAACTGGGCATTGCCCAGCCGCAGCGACTTGACCTCGCTGCCCATCAGCGCCATTCCGCACTCGAGCCGGGCCTCGATGAAATACTCATGCATCGCCCGTCGATTGACGATCCGCGGGGTGAAGTTGGTTTCCTTGGCGACCATCCGCTCCGATCATAGCCCCCCGCCGTCCCCGAGCCAACGACCCTCGGAACGCGTCCATGGGACACAGGGGCATGGGGTCACAGGCCACGGGCCATCTGTCCTGTGTCACACGCCATCGGTCCTGGGCCATTCGCCTCGTTGTTATACACAAGTCACCCGCCAACCGCCGTTGTTCTCATGTCGCGGGGGCGCCCCGCCCCCGTTGTCATACACAAGTAGCGCGCCAACCGCCGTCGTTTCCCCGTCGCGGGGGCGCCCCGCCCACGTTGTCATACACAAGTAGCGCGCCAACCGCCGTCGTTTCCCCGTCGCGGGGGCGCCCCGCCCCCGCCTTTCCAATCAAAGCTGACAATGTCGGCGCTCAACGGGGGTTTTCACAACCTCCCAACCCACCTTCGCCCGGTGCTCCCCCCGACGAGGCCGAGGCGCCCGCGACAAAGGGACTGCCGTGGGCGGCGGCGGACGCGTGTATAACAACGAGTGCCATTCGCCCCCGACGCAAAAACGACGATCCCCCTCCCCGTCCCGTGTCCACCCAAGATTCCCCCCCAATGACAAAGGACCAATGACCAATGACTCCCTGTAAAAGCCCCCCCGCGATCGCCCTCGCGCGATCTGTACTGATGCGTCACGATCTTGACGCCCGCCCCCCGTCGGCTATGATTTCCCCAACCGCGCGGCCGTGGCGGAATTGGCAGACGCGCTAGATTCAGGTTCTAGTGTCCACAAGACGTGCAGGTTCAACTCCTGTCGGCCGCAATCGTCAAAACGCCCCGCAAACCCCACAAAAACAAGGGGTGGCGGGGTTTTTCGCATCCCCTTCCAAATAAAAGTACCTGTCCCCTTTAAATAAAGGGGACAGGTACGAATGCCATTCGGTTAAGGCATAACCATCTCCCCTACCGCGATTTATGTCCGTTGGCGCGACACGCGTCCTCCCGCGACGATGGGTGGTGTTGTTGTTCCCTCACCCCTCACCCACGGGAGGTCACGGATGGCCCTGTCGATTTGTTCCGCCGTCGCCCAAGTGCGTCGCTCGGGCGGGGATCACCCGCCGCTCTTGTCGGCCTTCGAGGACCTCTGCCGCCAGGCCGGCCACCGCTGGCGCGAGCGGCTCCTCCCGCCGCTGGTCACGCTGCGTTTGTTGCTGTTGCAAATCCTCAACGGCAACACCGCCATCACCCACCTGCGCCAACTCTCCGGACTGGACTTCTCGCCGGCGAGCTATTGCGATGCCCGCCGTCGGCTGCCCTTGGCGGCGCTGCAAGCCCTCTTGGGCAGGATGATCCGGATGGCCGCCAAGCCCCCGGCGCCGGGCGGCGGCGGCGGGCGGATCCTCCTGGTCGACGGCTCGAGCGCCTCCATGCCCGACACCCCGTCCCTGCGCAAGCGCTTCGGCATGCCGGCCGGCCAGAAGGAGGGGGTTGGATACCCGGTCTGCTCGATCATGGGGATGCTCGACCTGGCCACCGGGATGTTCAAACAGATGCTCGTCTGGCCGCTGTGCACCCACGATCAGCGCGGGGTGATCGGGCTGCACGAATCGCTTGAAAAGGGCGATATTCTCGTGGGGGATCGGGCTTTTTGCTCCGTTTGCCATTTCGCCCTGCTCAACGTCCGCGGCGTGTTCGGCTGCTTCCGCCTGCATCAGCGCCGGCCCACCGGAAAGCTGGGATGGGTGCGCTGGCCCAAGCCCGCTTATTGCCCCGATTGGATGAGCCTCGAGACGTTCGAGACGATGCCGGCGTTCGTGGATGTGCGCCTCGTGCGGCACTGGATCGAGCGGCCGGGTTATCGCACGAAGGTGGTTTACTTGGCCACGACGTTGACCGAATCGATGGGCTGGGACGAGCGGCGGTTGGCCGACCTGTACGCCCGGCGCTGGGAGATAGAGACGTGCTTCGGGCATTTGAAGACGACGATGGGGATGGGCGTGGTCAGGTGCCGGACGGTGGACGGGGTGTTGAAGGAGCTGTGCGTCCATTTGATCGTGTACAACCTGGCGCGGCTGTTGATGCTGGAGTATGCCGAGAAGCACGGCGTGGACGTCCGGCGGGTGAGCTTCGTCGATGCCCTGCGGCATCTGGGGGCGCTGGCCGGGGGCCTGGAGGGGGTGGAACGATTGGTGGTCAACCCCGAGCGCCCCGGCCGAAGCGAACCCCGCGCCATCCGGCGGCGTGGCAAGTCGTATCCCTGGTTGACCAGCCCGAGGAAACAGTGGAAATCAGGCCGAAAAAAGAAGCAAAACGCTTAACCGAATGGCATTCGGGACAGGTACCTTTATTTTGCTGCTTCGCCCACAATCCGCGCGAACGCCTCCAGATTGTCGTAGTCGCCCCGCCAAGTCGTGTACATGATCCCGGTGACGCCTTTGACGCCCGCCGCCGCCGACAGCCATTGCCGGACGTTCCCCACCGCCCCGTCGTAATACCCCGCGATCACCTGCCGATGCCCCCGGCCGGCGAAAAACGCCAGCGAATCGGCCCGATGATCGAAGTTCCAGTTCACCACCGTCACCTTCGGATCCAATCCCAACCACGAACCGGCCAGATCGCCGCGCACCAGGTAATAATCGTCATGGGCATTGTGGAACGGATCGAACATGTCGCTCCAGACATACACCTCGCCGCCCTCGAGCAGCTTCACGCAGCGCCGGACATTGTCGGCCAACAATTCCCCCGGCGTCAGCTTTCGCGCGGCGCAGCCCTCATCCTGATTGAGCGCCCGGATCTCATCGTGCGACATCATGATTCCCCGCGGCGCCCATGCCGCCCGCAGGCGCTTCACCTCGTCGGCCATCAGTTCATACACCTTGTCGTCGCTCGGACAGGCGCCCACCTGTCCATCGCCGATGATCGCCGGGAAATACCAACTGATCCGCAGCCGCGTCCCCTCGGGCAGATGGGTGATTATTTTCGGGGCATCGTGCCATACATCGTATTCCCCGCCCCACGGCACGCGCCCCGATTTCGGATCGACGATCGGGTCGTAGTCCTTGCCCTCGACCTGCCCTTCGACAACGCACGGCGTCCCGGCCCGGCGCAGAATATTGACAGGTCCGGCCTCCTCGATGCGCCAATTCCGCCATGAAAGCGATCCCGTGGCGTCGCCCCAGACGCCCAGGTAGAGCGACACCTCCTTATGATCCAGCGAATCGAACACGATGTGATGGGTCTTCCAATCCTGCGTCTTGGCAACCCGCAACCCCGTGAAACACAAGGATTTGCCGTCGGCCAGCGCCTTGATCTCCGGCGTGCCGGTGTATTCCTTCGTGCGAATGTCCACCGCGACGTGATACGCCCGATACGGCGCCACTTTCACCTTCCACACCAGCCGGGCGTTCTCCTTGTGGCCATTTTCCGTCGCGGCGGCGCCGTTCAGTGATAGCGCGTCATCGTGCCAATCGGGGCGATCGCCCAGTTTCACCGCCGGATCGGCAACCAGTTTCGCCTCGCCTCGGCGCACCTCGAACAGCGCCCCGCGCACCGGCAATCCCTCGGCCAGATTCGGATCGTGCCAGAGCATGTCATTGGAATACCCCATCGGCAGTCCGGCCGGGACGATCTCCAGATGGAGCTCCTTGGCCAATGCCCTGAGTCGCGCGACATGCGCGAAATATCGCGTCTGGTTCTCCCCCAAGTCCCCCAGCCGCGCGAACTTCGAGTCGGCGAGCAATATCTTTGCGTACCCCGCCTTGGCCGCCCGTCGCCAGAGCGTTTCGAGCTTGGCGACATTCTCATCGGGCAGGAGGTTGGTTTGGCAATACAGCCACAATTGCAGCGGCGCCGCCCCCGCCGCGTGCCCCAAGCACAACACCAAGGCGAATATCCAGTTTCGCATAACCCCATCCTAACCGATCACCACCCCCAAAATAAATGTACCTGTCCCCTTTATTTACTTTTATGCCTAAATAAAGGTACCTGTCCCCTTTATGCATGTGTCCCCTTTATTTCAACTTCACCACCATCGTCTCGGCCGGACAGAACATCCGCACCGGCAGTTCCGTGAACCCCATCCCCCGCGTCACGATCAACCACGTCGGGTCCAGCCAATGAACGCCCGAAATCAATCTCCGCGGCAGATCGTCATGTTTGAGGATCGGGAATCCCCCCGGCAGGCAGATCTGCCCCCCATGCGTATGCCCCGACACCTTCACATCCGCCCGCAGGCAGCGGGTGCGCTCGATGTGGTCGGGATAATGAGACAGCACGATCCGCGGAACCCCTCCCCGGCGGGAGGGCATCGACCGCAGGAAATCCGCCGTCAGCTCCGCCCGGTCCACCCCCGGCAGCCCGATCAATTCGATCGTCTCGCCGTTGATCGGCACCACCGTCCGCCCCGTGTCGATCACATTCACCCCCCAATCGACCAGGTGCGGCGCCAGCAAATGCCCGTCGTGGTTCCCGAGGGTGGCGTACGTTCCCAGCCGGCTTCTCAGCCCCTCCACCAGCCGCCGCGCCGTCGCCAACCCCGGCCGAGGATCGCGCTTGTTGTCCACCAGATCGCCGGTGAACAGGATCAAATCCGCGTCGGCCTCGGCGATCTTGGCCAGCAGCTCCTCATAAACCCCATGCCATCGCGGCGTGAGATGGGTGTCGCCGAGCACGACCATCCGAACCCCGTCCAACCCCGCCGGCAGCCGGCGAATCGGAATCGTCACCTCGGTCCACGCGAACCCCCGCGGCGCGGTCACCTGCAACCAAGCCCCCGTGCGCTCCCGGCGAATCCCCGCCACCCCGATCGGACCGGCCATTTCCATCCGCCCTCCACCCAACCGACAACTGCCCCCCCAACCCTGACAACTGACCACTGGCAACCGACAACTGGCAACTGACAACTGCCTAAAGGACAACTGCCCCAAAGACAACT
>JBBSAF010000157.1:0-6308 GCA_038252525.1 Tepidisphaerales bacterium | reverse complement strand
TTGGCCGGTGACTTGTGTATATACTGCTCGCGGCCTTCCATGAGACATTCGCAATGGCTCGGAACATGCGTCGCATCGCGTGTTTACCCAAGCGAATTGTCTCAATAGGGCCAGCGAGCAGTATAACAACGAGCCCGACACCCCCCCCGCCCCCTCTCACGGCAGTTGCCACCGCCGCCGCAAAATCCATTCGCCCCCCAGCAGCACCACCACCAACAATCCCTGCATCGGCAAGTCGTATCGGCCCGGCCAATCCGGCAGGACCCCCACCGCCGCCATCGCCGCCCGGATCGTGTTGGACAGCGGGATCGAGCGCTGCACCGATGCGTTGGCCGCCGGATCGCGGGCGATCAATTCATCCAAGAGGGTCGGCAATCCCGCGAGATTGTAGTGAAACCCCTTGGTCTGATCCGCGATCGCCGCCAGCAATTTGGGGTTCGCCGCCAACTTCAGCATCTCGTCGGCCGGCGGGATCACCGTGAACTTCAGCGACTGGTTGCCCAACGGCTTGCCCTCCTTGGTCGCGGCGATGTCGGCCACCCAATCCCCCTTCTCCGGCTTGGGGATCGTCGCCTCATACAGCCCGATGTGGGCATCAACCGGCTGAAGCGTCACCTCCCGGTCGCCCTGCCCCGCGTGCCTGAGCGTCAACTTCACCTGCGCGAAACGCGTGGCATCCCCGCGCTCATCGCGCACCATGGCGCGGACGCGGACATCCTCGCCCAGTTGATACAGCGACTTGTTCAACAGCGCCTCGACCCCCGCCCCTCGGTTGCGGTCCTTGACATCGCTGCCGGCCAACCATCGCGTCAGTTGTCCCCAGAACCGGTTGTACGGGCTGTCCTGCCCCATGCCCCGCAAGGGCAGATACCACAGGTAGGTCGTGTCCGCCGTGAACGCCGCCGACCGCCCCTTGCCGAATCGCTGGGTCGCCAACACGATCTGCGGCTGGCCATCGTTGGCCGGACGGTCGGGATGGACCAGCAGCACCTCGGCGCCGCTCTTGGGCTTCTCCACCACCACATTGCCGCGCAGCGCCGGTAATTCGCGCTTCGCCGGCGTCTGGTCCGACCCGAACCACTCCAACAGCCCGTCCATCGCGGGATGCCCCGCCCCCGCCGCCGTCAACCGCGGCACGAACGGCGTGGCATCCTGCCCCCCGGTCTTCGGCCCCACGAACACCGGCAACGCCTCCTCGATCGCCGTCCCGGCGTACGCACCCGGCCCGAAGCTCGTCTGCCCGCCGATCATCAGCAGCCCCGCCCCGTCCAGCGCCGCCTGTCGGATATCCCCCTGCTGCCCGGCGGTGAGGAAACTCACGTCCAGATCGCCGAGGATGATGACATTGAACGCCTTCCACTGCTCGGCCGTGGTCGGGAGCTGTTTCAACGGCTCGCCATCGACCGATCCCGACGCCGCGAAACGATCCTGCTGGATTCGCAACAGCGCCGCCAGCTCAATGTTGGGGTCTCGCTCCAATGCCCGTCGCAACTCGCGATATTCCGGCCGCGCCCGCCCCTCGACATACAGCACCTTGATCCGGGGATCGAGCGCCAATCCCTGGAACTCTTGGCGATTGTCCACCGTGCTGCGTTCGCCGGGGATCGGGTCGATCCACACTGCCAAGCGGACGATGCCGACGCTTTTCGGCGTGTACGGCAACTCGACGCGCTGCCCGCCGACCAGGGGTTGGAGCACCAGTTTCTCCGTCGCCACCAGGGCGCCGGCCTTGCCCTCCGCGTCGATCTCCGCCAGCTTGACCTCCACCACCCGATTGGCCAGCGCCGACGACTGCACCGTCACCGCCAAGTTGCTTGCGTGGTTGACGACCAATTCCGTCTTGGGTTGCACATCGGTCACGGCGATGTTCGCCAGCGTCGCCGGCTCGGCCTGTTCGGACCCCACGGAGATCGTGTGGATCGCCCGTCTCGACGCCTTGGCCGACGCCGCCGCGTCCGGCGAGGTGTTGTCGATCCCGTCGGAGATCAGCATCACCTCCGCGTCCGGTCGGTTCGTGGACGACAGCGTCTTGGCCAACGCCGCCACGATGTCGGTCGATTGCCCGTCCGGCTGGATTCCCGCCAGCTTCGCCGGGTCCGACAGTTCCTCGGCCGAGGTCGAGAAGACGAAAAACCGCGGCACGAAATGGTCCCTCACCTTGGCCAGTTGCGGCTCGATCGTCTGCCAGACCGATTGCAGGCGGGTCGGACCGTTTTGCACATCCGGCACGCTCATCGAGCCGGAGGTGTCGATCAGGAACAGCAGCGGCCGCTCGGGCTTCGGCCGGGCCACATAGCGGATGACCGGCTCGAACAGCATCGGCACGAGCAGCGCCAGCGCCAATAGCCGCATCGCCAAAAGCGTCCCCACCCGCCTTCGCGTCAGCGTCGCCCGCAAGTTCAGGTAAAACACCGCCGACAGATCCGCCAGCACGATGAACGTCCAGATCATCCCCGCCAGCGGCCGACGCAGATCCGGCGTGGACAGCACCACCCCCGTCCCCGCGATGCCGAACGCCGCCAATGACACGATCGTCCACCGGTGCGACGACGCCCAAACCCGACCGGCCAACAAATGCGCCGCCAGCGCCAATGCCGCCAGGACGCACACCAGGGTCCACAGATCCCAGTCGCCTTGCCGCAGGATGTCGATCGACCAGTGATTCACCGCTTTTGATACCGCCGAATGGACGCGTTGTTTGCCCCGACGGCATCATCGGAGCGCCGGCGAAGGGATGCAAGCACCCCCGCCCGCCATCGCCGCCCACGCCGCCGCGCCCCGCCTACAATCCCGGCATGAAGTACTTTTACGGCGAATACGACGGCCAGGAGTTCCCCACCCCCGACGCCCTTTTCCATTCCAATGACCTCATGGACTTCATCATGCAATACGGCGAGCAGGCGATGAAGGCCCTCCAGGAGCTCATGAAGAACCCCAAAAGCCAAGCCCAATCGGACCTCATCCAACAATTGCTCGACGAGGGCCTGCTCGATTCCGACGGCAAGGGGAAATTGCGCCTCACCCCCCGCGCCGTTGGACGAATGCAGCAGCGGGCGCTCATGGAGGTGTTCGCCAACCTCCGTCAAGGCCAACGCGACGGCCACGAAAAAGTCACCGCCGGCCACGGTGGCGAACGAATGGACGGGACCAAGCCCTATCAATATGGCGACCCTGTGTCCGAACTCGATCTGCACACCACCCTGCACAACGCCCTGTCGCGCCATGGACTGCCGGCCAGCGAAACCGGCCGGCCCGCCCGCATCCGCTTCGACGAGCGCGATTTCGAACTGCATCAGCACGAGGGCACCACCAGTTGCTCGACGGTCGTCCTGCTCGACCAATCCGGCTCGATGATGCGATTCGGACGATTCGGCGCCGCCAAGCGGGTCGCGTTGGCGATGCAGGCGCTGGTTCGCGGGCGGTTCCCCGGCGACACCGTCGATTTCGTCGGCTTCGCCTCATCCGCCGAGCGAATCCCCGAGATGGCCCTTCCCTTGGCCATGCCCAAGCCGATCACGATCTACGACCCGCGGGTGCGAATCCGCGTTCCCATCGACAAGATCGCCTCCGCCCCCCCCCACTTCACCAACCTCCACATGGGGTTGCAGCTCGCCCGCCGCATCCTCCGTCGGCGCGCCGGCGAGAACAAACAGATCTTCATCATCACCGACGGCCAGCCGACGGCCCATGTCGAGGGAAATGACATTTTCCTGCTCTACCCCCCCGACCCGCGCAGCACCGTCGCCACCTTGCGCGAGGCGGTGCTCGCGGTGCGCGATGGCTGCCGCATCAGCACCTTCGCCTTGATCGAGGACTATTGGGGAATGGATTGGGTGGGCTTCGTCGATCAACTGACGAAATTGACCAAGGGCGTCGCGTTCTACGCCGCCAGCGGCGAGCTTGCCAACTGCGTCATGGAAAGCTATTTGTCGGGCCGCAAGAAAAAGACGCACATCGGGTAAGCACCGATGGCGGGCAACGGGCGCCGGGGGGGATTGAGGGATTGTCGGGAAATGGCCATTGCATTGACGCGGGTGTGCAAGATACATTACGCATGAGTTGGCTGCGGTTTGACCGTGGCATGTCGTTTCCGACCCGTCGTACCTGACAAGTCGTTTCCGGCGGGCTGTTTCGATCCCCGCACGTTCGGGCCGGTCAATTCCGCCCATCGAAGGGAGCCTTCCCATGTTGGACCCCACCGGGCACGCGTTCGCGCTGGCGATGGCCGTGCTGATCGCCGCCATTTACATCGCCCTCATCCGTTTCCTTGATCTCAACGAAAAAGAGCCGCTCTGGAGCATCGGGTTGCTTTTCATTCTGGGCGCCGTGGCGTCGCTGGTCTTGAGACTGGTGGTCCCATCGACCGTGCTGGAGATGGGTCCGATCTGGCCGGCGATCCTCGAACCGCTGGCCCTGTTCCTGGCCATCGCGGCCGGCATGTGGGCGCTGTTCGCCATCGGCGCCCTGCGCGGCTGGTCGGAGGTCAGCGGCATGATGGACGGCGTGGTCTACGGCGCCACCGCCGGATTGGGGTTCGCCACGGGCGTCGCGTTCATCCGACTCGGCGCCAGCGGCGGGGTGGCGGCCCTGCCGGGCATCACGGCCTGGGATATTCTCTGGACCACCGCCCTGGTCGGACTCATCGACGGCGTTCTCGGCGGGATCGTCGGCGCCGGTTTCGGCGCGTCCACCGAGGACGCCGAGGGACGCAAACGCGTCGGCCTGCCCATCGGCGCCCTCGTCCTGGCCATTCTGGTCGATCTGGCGTACCGCTGGTTGAAATACGGCGACGCCCTCGGGCAATCGGCATCGCTGCGATTGTGGCTGGCCTTGGGCATCCCCGTTGTCATGATCGGATTGCTGTGGGTGATCGCATTGCTCGGCGAGCGCCGGACCATCGCCACCCAGTTGGCCGACGAGACCGACGACGGCACCGTCACGCCCGGCGAATACGCGACACTCAAATCCACCCTCGCGCGTCAAGCCCTGTACCTCCGCACACTGGTCGGCGGCAGGCTGCACCGCTGCGCGGCGCTCAAGAGCCTGCATGGTCGCCAGGTGCAGTTGGCCCTTGCCAAGGCCCGGTTGTCCCGCGCCGATGACCCCCTCCGACGCGTGAACATAGAACGGGAAATCCTGGCGCTGCGGGGCGGCATCGAGGAAACCCGCCGGGCGCTCGATGAGGCCAATCGAACTGAAGGAGTGGTGTCATGAGCATCCCCTGTCCCGCTTGCGGGAAGCCCATCCCCGACGACAGCAAGTTCTGCCCCGAATGCGGTGGAGCGGTGACGCCCAAAGCGACCGCCGGACAGCGGATCGCGCCCTCCGCGCCGGCGTCGATCACCTCGGTCACCCCGACCATGACCTCCGCTCCGACCCCCGGCGCCACGACGCCATCCGGCGCCCCCAAGGCCGCGGCGCCCGCCGGTGGGTCCATGGCCTTCCTCAGGAATGCCCAGGGCGGGCCGAACATGAAAATCGTGGCCGGCTGCGGCGGCGCCGGTTGCCTCTTCATGCTCGTCGCGCTCGTCATCGCCCTCATTGTCACCTTCAGCGTCAGCTCCGGGGGCGGTGGCGGAGGTGGCGGAGGGGGCGGCGGGGGCGGCGGAGGCGCCCCCCTCTCCGGCGGCGACAAGCCGGCCGGCAGCGGCGCCTTGGACAAGCTCGTCAGCAAGAAAGTCGGCAAGTTCGAGCTCGTGAACGCCACCCGCCTCCAAGAGATGATCGCCAAGGGCGCGGTCGATGCCCTCAAGCTCGAATACAAGGCCAACGACAACGCCCAAGCCACCCACATGCTCATCGCCACCAAGGCCGATGACCAAGCCGACGGACTGCTCGAGCAGTTCGCCAAGGCGTTCGAGGAAAAGGGATTCAAGCGCAAGGCCGCCGGCGATCGCCAGACCCAGAACGGCGAGAAGGTCGGACGATACATCCAGTTGACCGGCCAAGGCGAAGTGATCCTGTGGACCAACGGTCCGGTGCTGGCGAGCGTCCACGCCGCCGAAGGCGACGGAATGGAGTTCCTGCGAAACGCGCCTTATTAGGTCGAAACCATTCCCCGCAAAAACGCCCTTCGCGCCCGACCGCGCCCCATTGAACCGACCACGCGCCATGGAACCGACCGCGCGCCTTGGAACCGACCGCGCGCCTTGGAACCGACCGCGCGCCTTGGAACCGACCGCGCGCCATGGAACCGACCGCGCCCCATGGAACCGACCGCGCGCCTTGGAACCGACAACGCCCCTTGAAGCTCAGCCGCCCCGGCTAAGTGAACGCCCGATGACTTCCCCCACGAGACAACACCAACC
>JBBSAF010000156.1:0-6310 GCA_038252525.1 Tepidisphaerales bacterium | reverse complement strand
GATCGCCATTTGGGGGATTTTCATCGGGGCGTGCTGGACGCTGTTGGTGGCGATGGCGGCGCTGGTGCGGGAACAATGGGCGGTGAACGAGCGGCTGGCGTTTCCGTTGGCGCAGGTGCAACTGTCGCTGATCGAACCGCCGGAGCGGGGCAGGGCGCTCAACGCGCTGTTCCGGGGACGGGGGTTCTGGATCGGGCTGGGAGCGGTGTTTTTCCTGCACAATTTGTCGGCGCTGCACGTTTATTTTCCGCGCAATTTCCCGGAGTTCTCGCTGGGATACCGGCTGGCGGGAGTGTTCAGCGAGGAACCGTGGACGTACCTGCACTGGAACATCAAGAACGCCAACATTTATTTCACGTTCATCGGGGTGACGTACTTCATCCAGTCGCGGATCGCCTTCAGTCTGTGGGCGACGTTTCTGATCCTGCAACTGTTCAATGTGCAACTGCGAATGATGCAGACCGAGGTTCCGGCGGCGGCGTGGGACGACCAGCACCTGGGGGCGGCGTTGGCGTTCGTGGGGGGGATGCTGTGGATCGGACGGCACGAGTGGCTGCGGATCGGTCGGGCGGCGATTGTGGGACCGAGCGAGGGTGATCGGCGCGACGGGCGGTCTTCCTGTCGGGGGGCGTTCTGGACGGCGGTGGCGGCGATGGGGGTGATGTTCGGATGGCTGGGGTTCTTCGGGGTGGGATGGGCGATGTCGGGGTTGATCGTGGGGTTCATATTGTTGGGGCATGTGGTGGTGTCGCGGATCGTGGCGGAGACGGGATTGCCGTTTTTCCGGTTCATGGGGGCGCCGCAGCAGGTGTTCACGGATGTGTCGCCGGGGCATTTCAGCGGGACGGAGGTTTATTTCGCGCAGACGACGCAGACACTGGGGGCGTTCGCGTCGCGGGAGAGCGTGATGACGTTCACGCTGCACGGTCTGGAGGTGGGCCGGAGATCGTCGCCGGCGGCGCGGGGGCGGGGGATGATGGGGGCGATCGGGCTGGCGCTGGTGTTGAGCTTCGTGTTCGCGACCGGGTCGTCGCTGTGGTGCTATTACCATTATTCCAATCCGCTGATGGCGGAGGAGCCGTATCTGAACAGCCAGGGATTGGAGATCAAGCCTCGGGATGCGCTGGTGGATCCGCTGATCCGCCACGCCAATGGGGCGTGGGCGCCCAAACAGCATTCGCCGGGGTGGCACATTTTGATCGGGGCGGGGGTGACGGGCTTGTTGCAGGCCGCGGCGCTGCGTTGGGGGGCGTGGCCGTTCTTGCCGGTGGGGTATGTGGCCAGCGCGACGTGGTACATCCAGATGGCGTGGTTCAGCATTTTTTTGGGGTGGCTGGCGAAGATGGTCATTCTGCGGTTCGGGGGGTCGAGGATGTTCCAGTCGGCGCGGGGGCTGTTCATCGGGATGATCTTCGGCGAGGCGCTGGCGGCGGCGCTGTGGCTGGTGGTGAACCTGTGGCTGGCGTGGAACGGGGAGGTGTTCAAGCCGATCTCGGTGTTGCCGTTGTAGTGGGCCGCTGTAGTTGACAGTTGATAGTGGGCAGTTGGCGGAGAGGGGAGGAAATCAGGCGATGACGCGCGGGGCGGCGGCGGCGAGGGCGATTTCGGCGAGGGCGTCGGTGGCGAACTTGATGTCTTGTTTGCTGAGGAACGCTCCGAAGCTGAAGCGCGTGGCGCCGCCGTCGTCGAGGGTGCCCAGGGCGCGGTGGACCAGGGGGGCGCAGTGGATGCCGGCGCGGGTGAGGATGCCGAAGCGCGACTCGAGGATCATCGCCAGTTCCTGGGGGTCGTGGCCGCCGATGCGGACGCAGAAGACGCCGATGCGGTTGCGGACGCCCTGCGGGCCGAAATATCGCAGGCCGGGGAGGTTGGAGGCGCCGTCGATGAAGACGCGGACGAGATCGAGCTCGTCGGCGGCGATCTTTTCGATGCCCTGCTTGAGCACCCATTGGACGCCGGCGTTGAGTCCGGCGATGCCGATGGCGTTGTGGGAGCCGCTCTCGAACTTGTCGGGCATGAACTCCGGCTGGAGGTCGGCATCGCTGAGCGATCCGGTGCCGCCTTGGCGGAGGGGACGGACCCTATTTTCCAGGCCGGGTCGGACATAAAGGAAACCGGTGCCGGTCGGGCCGAACAGGGCCTTGTGGCCGGGGGCGGCCATGAGGTCGATGCAGTCGGCTTGGAGGTCGATGGGGAGGTGTCCGACGGATTGGGCGGCGTCGACGATGAAGGGGACGGCGTTTTCGCGGGCGATCTTGCCGATGGCGCGGATGGGCTGGACGGCGCCGGTGACGTTGCTGGCGTGGGTGAGTGCGATGAAGCGGGTGTCGGGATGGATGGCGGCGGCGATGTCGGCGGGATCGACGAGGCCGGTCGCCGGGTCGATCGGGACGCGGGTCACGGTGGTCCAGCGGCGCTGTTCCAGGGCGCGGATCGGTCGCAGGACCGAGTTGTGGTCGGTGTGGGTGCAGATGACGTGATTGGGGCGGGAAGGGTCGATCAGCCCGTGGATGGCGATGTTGATGGCGTCGGTGGCGTTGAGGGTGAAGACGAAATGCTCGGGTCGTTCGCCGTTGAAAAGCTTGCACAAGGCGCGTCGGCAATCGGCGAGAATGGCGGCGGTCTCGATGGCCTCGGCGTAGCCGCCGCGCCCGGCGCTGGCGCCGAGCTCGGTGGCGTAGCGGTTCATGGCCTCGAGGACGGTGCGGGGCTTGGGGAAACTGGTGGCGGCGTTGTCGATGTAGAGCCGTCGGGGGGCGGGAAGTTGTTCGGATTTCACGTCGATCATGTCGGTCCACTCCTGCGGAGGGACATCTTAGGACAACGGCGGCGACGCTTCCAGCCGAAGGGGTTGCGGGATCACCAAAAATACCAGTCGCGGGTGGTCAGGACGTAGGCGCCGAGCAGGAGGTTGGCGACGCCGTGGGCGACGATGCAGGCGCCGAGGCTTTTGGTTTTCCAGAGCAGGGCGCCGATGATGCAGGCCCAGACGAAGGCCGTCAGCCATTGGACGTGCACGCAGGCGAAGACGGCGGCGACGCCGAAAAACGCGGTCGGATCCCATTCGCCGACGCGCGCCAGGCGGAAGTCGTTGGGGGCGACGATGGTCCGCCACACCCAATCGCGCCAAAACAGCTCCTCCATCACCGGGACGACGAGGAAGGCCCCGGCCCAGCGCAGGGCGATCCACGTCCACATCACCGGAGGCGAGGAAAAATGGTTCGTGGGGACGAAGGGATCGGCGGCCATGTGGGTCCAGGACGGGCCGTAGGCGAGAAGGAGTTTTTCCATGCCGATCCATTGGACGATGCTGATTGCCCCGACGGCGGCGCCGAGGGCGAGATGGGTCCAGCGGATGGTGGTGTAATGGCGCCAAAAGAGCGCCAAAAGCGTGGCGGCGAGGAGGGTTTTGGCGATGTAGACCCAAGGGTAGGCGTCCGGCCACCAGACCCCCGCCTGGGTGAGCAGAAGGAACGCGGCCATGGGGGCGACATAGGCCCAAGTCGGGTCGAACGGTTTTTTAGTGGCGGTCGTCATGGGGGGAGAGGGAGGTCGGGAGGAAGGAGCTTGTCCACCGATTTGGAGGAAAGAGTTTTATCCACAGATTAACACCGATTTTCACAGATTGGAGAGGGGACAATGAACACCGGCGGAGGCTTCGGATTTTTTTCTTAATCTGTGTCAATCGGTGTCAATCTGTGGATCAATCTCTTGATTTGTCTCATTCGACTCGTTCTTTTTCTCGTCACTGGACCCCTCCCAAATCCCCGCGAGCAGGGGCCGATGGGACAAAAGTTCTTGGCGGTCGATGAGCAGCTCGACGCGGCGGCGGAGGAAGGTGGCGAGGGCGGCGTCTCCCTTGGCCTTGGCGGCCAAGGCCATGAAACCTTGGGTGCGGGCGGCGTTGGGGGAGTTCATCAATTCGACGAGCTGGAGCTTGGATTTCAGTTGATCCAACAGCGGATCCCAAGCGCCGATGCGGGCGAGGTAGTCGGATTGCACGGCCAGGAGGTTCATCGCCTCGGACAGCGTGAGCCGCTCGGAATACAGCCCGTTGAGGGCGTTGAACGCGCCGGGCAGGTCGTTGAGCTCGAGCATGGCGTCGGCGAGCATCAGCCGGGTCGAGCGCGAGAGGTTGCGGACGGCGCCGAGGCGTTGGGCGAGCAGTTCGCGGCAGAGGTCGGCCGCGTCGCGCCAGCGGTGCTGGGCGTGGCGCAGCATGGCCAGATGATGCAGGGTCAACAGTTTGACGGTGCGGAAGAGGGAGAAGCTGTGCAGGGCCTCGTCGATGCGTTGCTCGGCCTGATCGAACTCGCCGGCGGCGATCAACAGGGGGGACATGGCGGCGAGGCGCGAGCCGCGGACCGAGCGGTAACTGAGGAACATCCATGCTCCCATCACCGCCAGCAGGAGGACCGGGGTGTTGAGGCGGGGGATGAACGATCCGCCGGCGAAGGCGACGACGGCGGCGCCGAGGAGGGTCAGTCGCAGGGCCGCGGCGACCGTGAGATCGCGTCGGAATCGTCCGATGGCGGATTCGACGGCGAGCATCACGCCACCCCCGCAGGGAGGGTCGCGGGGGCGTATTTGCCCTCGAGCGACGACAGTTCGGGATAGCGGCGGTGGAGTTCCGCCGGGGACGACAGGAGGGTGGCGTTCTCGTAGGCGGCGGCGGCGTCGGCGGGTCGGCCGATCAGGTCGTAGCCCCTCGCCGCCAAGGCCCAGGCGTCGGCGGAGCGGTGGGACAACTGGGTGCGGAGGAGGTCGCGCCGGGACTCGAAGATGTCGATGGCCTCGGCGGGGTGCCCGGTTCGGATGTCGCGGTAGATTTCGATGAGGGCGAGCCCGGCCGACTGGGCGGTGGCGCCGCCGCGTCGGAGATCGGACAGGGCGCGGTCGGCGTCGACCAGGTGGTCCTCGCGGAGCATGGCCATGGCGCGGGCGAGGCGGACGCCGTGGGCGGTGGCGGGGTCCATGGGGACGTGTTCCAGCAGGTGGTCGTGGAGCGCGATGGCATCCTCGAAGCGCTCGAAGCGGATCAACGCCATCGCCAGCCACAGCAGCGCCTGAGCCCACGCGACCGGCAATCGCATCGGCGACGACAGCAGTTGGCGCAGCAGGGCGATGGCTTCATCCCAGCGGTTGAGTTGCACCCTCTCCTCCAAGACGGCGACGGCCCGTTGTTCGGCGCGTTGGCGGCGCACGGCGGTGATCGCCACGACCACGGCAGCGACAACCAGGGCGATGGTGGCCAGCCCGGTGGCGCCGTGGATGGTGGCGGCGAGGTTCGGTTGGCGCGAGGCGGCGAACTCGCCGAGGAGCATGACCGCGAGGATCGAAAGGGAGAAGCCCCAGACCCACATGCCGCGCGGGCGCGGCGCGGAATCGGCGATCATCGCGTGGACATCGAGGGATTCGGCGGGGTTGGTGGCCATGGGGTCTCTCGGGGGACCGCCGCGGGGGCGCGAAAACATCCCGTCCGGCGCGACATTCCACCCTATCCGCGGCGGCGTCGGGGCACAAGCGGAGGGGACCGATTCAATGCTCGTCATCGCGCCCCAACCCCTCGCGCCACGCGGCTTGGGCGGCGGCGGCGCGGGCGTCGAGGAATTGGCGCTGGGCGGGTTCGTTGCCGGCGTCCATCACCGCCGGCAGCGGGTCGAGCGTCACGGCGACCTCGATCATTCGGCCGGCGCGGAGCAGCCGCAGGTGGATGGCGCGCCCGGCCTCGAAGGACTGGATGGCGGCGCGGAAAATGTCGAGTCGTGCCATGGCCACGTCGGGGCGCTCGAGGATGGCGGTCACCACATCGCCATCGCGCAAGGCCGCGAAGCCGCGGAAACCGGCGATGCGCCCGACGATGGGGATGCCGACGGCGTCGGATGGGGCGTCGGGGCGGTCGGTCAATCGGACCGGCCAATCGGCGAGGCGGACGCCCAGGAACCCGACGTTGCGCGGCCCGGCGAGATAGGTTTGGCCGGTGAGGAAAACGTGTTCGACGACGGGGCGCAAGGCGAGTCGATTGGCCGGAGACACCCCCCCCGTCGCCAGGCGCAGGAGAATCGGCAGGGCGTCGGGCGGGAGGTGGAGCAATCGGTCGAGGGCGAGTTCGCGGGGTTCGGGAGCCGGATCGTCCAGCGCGGCGAGCCAGGCGGCAATGGTCTTATCATCGGGCTCGGCGGCGGGGGTGGGCGCGGCGGTGTCGATGGGCGTGGCGGCGCGATCGGGCGGGGCGGCGCGATTGGGCGGGGCGGCGCGATCGGGCGGGGCGGCGCGATCGGGCGGGGCGGCGCGATCGGGCGGGGCGGCG
>JBBSAF010000155.1:0-6322 GCA_038252525.1 Tepidisphaerales bacterium | reverse complement strand
GGTGCTGTCGGCCCAATCCGGCGGATCGGGGTTCACCGTGATCGACCCGTTCACGGAGGGACGCAAGGTCGTGGATCGGGGAGAACTGGTCAGCCCGCCGGACGCCGATCGGGTGCAGGTGCACGCGGAAAACGGGGGAGTGCGCTCCATGCGGCTGTTGGCGCTGGATCTGTCGGCGGATCTCAAAAGCGTCCGGCGATTCCTGGTGACGGCCGAGCCGGGCGGGCGGGGCCAATGGGCGGCCCCGGCGGAGGTGGCCGATTATCAGCTTCGGGTGCCGCGCCCCCTGGTGCAAACCGGGGTCTATTCGATGGTGCGGGACGCGAGGCTGTCGTTCCTGTTGGCGGCGGTGTTCGTGTTCCCGCTGACGTTCCTGCTCACGAGCTTCCGGTGGCATGAGCTGCTCAAGGCCCTGGACATCCGCATCGGCCAGAGCAAGGCGTTCATCCTCAACATGGTGGGGGCGTTCTACAACACCTTCATGCCCGGTTCGACGGGAGGGGACGTCATCAAGGCGATCTATGTGGCGCGATTCACGGAGCACCGGACGCGGGCGGTGGTCTCGGTGCTGGTGGACCGCGTGATCGGGCTGCTGGCCTTGGTGATCCTGGGCGGGTCGATGGCGGTGTATTACACGCTCGCCCACCGGGGGGACCCGACGACGCATTCGACGCCGAAGGTGGCCATGGGGTGCGGGGCGATCCTCGTGGCGACGGTGGGGGGGATCGTGCTTTTATACTTCCCGACATTGCGACGCATCACCGGGCTGGGATGGGTGCTCGACCACATGCCGATGCAAAAGCAGGTGCAAAAAACGCTGGAGACCATGGTGATCCTGGCCCGCCGGCCGATGCTGGTGGCGGCGGCGGTGGGGATCACGTTCCCCGTGCACATGACCGTGGTGCTCTCGGCCATGCTGTCGGGCATGGCGTTCGGGCTGCCCTTGGCGCCGATGTATTACTGGGTGGTGGTGCCGGTGGTGGTGCTGGTGGCGTCGATCCCCATCTCGCCGCAGGGCGCCGGGGTCATGGAGGCGTTCGCCATCGCCCTCACGCGAACCGCCGGCGCCAGCGTCAGCGAGGCGGTGGCGCTCACCATGTCGATCCGCACGGTGCAAATTCTCTGGAACCTGACGGGCGGAATCTGGGTGCTGCGCGGCGACTATCACGCCCCGACGGCGGCGGAGCAGGCGGAACTGGAGATCGAGGAACCGTCGACGCCCGGCGCGGACTCGGCATCGGTGTAGGTCGTCGGAGCATGTTCCCTCGTTGCCCCACACGTCTCTTGCTCATCCCGCGACGGGGGAGCGGCGCCCCCTTCATGTCGCGTGCGTGCCTCGCCCAATGCCGTCAACGTGACGATGGGACGACGGAAACGGGTGCGGACCTTGGCTGCCTTTGTTGTCGCGGGGCCGCCTCGGCCCCGTCCGGGGGGCATCACCGGGCGAAGATGGGTTTGGAAGTTGTGAAAACCCCCATTGAGCGCCGTCCTCATCGGCTTGAATTGGAAAAGCAGAGTCGAGGTGTCCCCGCGACGTGGGAACAGCCGCAGGCGTGGGGGACTTGTGTATATACTGCTCGCGGCCTTCCATGAGACATTCGCAATGGCTCGGAACATGCGTCGCATCCCGTGTTTACCCAAGCGAATTGTCTCAATATGGCCAGCGAGCAGTATAACAACGAGGGCGCCTCGCCCGCGCCAACGACGTGACTGGAACGCAAGGGGCTTGGAGGTTTGCGAAACTGCCCGTTGACCGCCTTCGTCACCGGCGCGGATCGGGAGGCACGAGCGCGGGGCGAAGGCGTTGCCCCTCGTTGTCGGTCCCAATCGCGGCCTCCGCGAAATCGCCCCGCGCTCAGCCACCGTCCTCATCACTCGATCACCGGGAAAACCAGCGGGCTTTTTCCCGCCCGATCCGTCCGCTCGATGCGGATTTGATACACCCGTGACAACAGTTCGGGATCCAGCACCGTGTGTGGCGATCCCTCGGCCACCGCCCGTCCCTTGTCCATCAGCACCAGCCGGTCGGCCAGCGCCGCCGCCAGGTTCAGGTCGTGCGACGCCATCAGCACCCCCAGCCCCGCGTCCCGCGACAACCCGCGCAACAACTGCGACAAGTCGAGTTGATGCCGTAAGTCCAGATAGGTGTTCGGCTCGTCGAGCAGCATGGCCGCCGGCTCCTGCGCGAGGCATCGCCCCACGAACACCCGCTGGCGCTGCCCCCCCGACAAAGCCGACATCGGACGACCCCAAAACTCCGTCAATTCCAACAGATCGCTCACCCGCTTCACCGCCTCGATGTCCGCCCGGCGCTCCAGTCCGAACGCCGATAGATACGGCAGCCGCCCGAGTTTCAGCACGTCCAGAACCGTCTGTCCCGCATCCGCCAGCGGCGACTGCGGCAGATACGCCACCCGGCGGGCCAGTTCCCGCGGCGACCAGCGTTCCAGCGGTCGGCCTTCCCATTTCACCTCGCCGGCGCCGCGCAGATGGCCGAGGAGCAGTTTGGTGAGCGTGCTCTTTCCCGAGCCGTTGGGGCCGATCAGCGCCACCACCTCGCCGGGCGACAGCGAAATCGCCACATCGTCCACCGCGCGGGTCTCGCCGTAGGAGTAACCGAGATGTCGGGCCTCAAGGATGCTCACGCCAAGCCCTCCGCCCGATCCATGCGCCGGCGCGACTGATGGAGCAGCAGCAGGAAA
Organism: Tepidisphaerales bacterium; assembly: GCA_038252525.1. GTDB lineage: Bacteria > Planctomycetota > Phycisphaerae > Tepidisphaerales > Tepidisphaeraceae > JBBSAF01. The sequence continues at coordinate 3,620 of JBBSAF010000155.1, read as the reverse complement.
AACGGCCCGCCCATCAATCCCGTGAGCACGCCCACCGGCACCAGCGTTTGGGCCAGCGACTGCATCGCCATCAGTCGCGACGCCGCGTCCGCCAGCGCGAGCAGCGCCGCCCCCAGCCCCGTCGCCACCGGCAACAGCCGCCGCTGGTCCGACCCCACCATCAACCGGCCCAGGTGCGGGCAGATCAGCCCCACGAACCCGATCGGCCCGCTCACGGCGACGGCCGACGCGGTGATGAGCGACGCGATGATGAGCGTCACCCATCGCAGCCGCTCGATCCGCACCCCCAGCGACCGCGCCTCGGCGTCCGACACCGCCCCGGCATTGAGCTGCCCGCCGAGGATCAAGAGCCCCATCCACGCCACCGCGATGAACCCCGCCGCGACCCATTGCGATTGGGCCGTCAAGTTGCCCTGGATGCCCCCGATGAGGAAGCTCAGCGCGTCGCCCGTCCCCGGCATATCGCGGAACAGTTGGTTGAGCAGCAGGAACATCGCCCCGTTGACCGAGTTGACGATCACCCCCACCAAGAGCAGCGTCATCGGCTCCAGCCGTCCCCTCCGGCTGGCCAGCGCGAACACGATTCCCACCGACGCGATCGCCCCGGCGAAGGCGAAGACCTGCTGCCCCATCGCCAGTCCCACGCCCCCGATGACCCCCTTGGCGATCACCGCCGCGAATGAAAATCGCCACAAATACGCCGCCAACGACGCCCCGCTGCTCACGCCAAGCAAATACGGGTCGGCCAGCGGGTTGCGCAATATCGCCTGATACGCCACTCCCGCCCCCGCCAACGCCGCCCCGATGAGCGACGCCAGCAGCACCGGCCCCAGCCGAACCCCCCAGTCGCTTCCGCTCGGCCAGCGAACGCCGGTCGAGCCGACCGTCAGGCACGCGACCGCCACCACCGCCCACACCGAAATGCTCAGCGCCATCGTCCGCGCCAACGCCGCCAGGTTCCACTGTTTCACGGCGACCCTTTTCCCGCCGGCGCGCGCGGGGTCGCGGGTTGCGTCGACGCCGCCAACCTCGTCGTCGTCCCGCTCTCCGCCCCCAACGTCGTCGTCGTCGGCGCGCTCTCCGCCCCCAGCGTCGTCGGCCGCGCCGTCGTCGCCATCGAAATCCCCGGATGCAGCGCCTTGGCCATGGTCTCGGCCAACTCCGCGACATGAAACCCCGATTGCGTCGCGTACCAGGCGTTGATGATCGACACCCGATGTTGGTCCACCGCCGCCACCGGAATGACGCCCCACACCCGCCTGGCCTCGGCCTCGACATGCGCGGGCACGCCGCTGAGCAGCACCACCACCGCATCCGGGTCCAGAGCCAGCAGCGATTCCCGGTCGATCGCCGGCCAACCCGTCGCCGCAACCACGTTCTGCCCTCCGGCGATTTTCAATACATCATCCAAAAAAGTCCCGATCCCCGCGACGTTCTCCGCGGTGTCTCCCAAGGTCAGCAGCGTCCGCACCACCGGCCTGCCCGCAACCGACGCCGACACCGCGTCCAGACGGGCCTTCAGCCGATCCACCGCCGCCCGCGCCTTGGCCGGCTCGTCGATCGCAGCGCCCAGCTTGATCGTTTCCGAATGGATGTCCGCCAGCGTCTCGGTGCGCACATTGATGAGCCGGATTCCCAGTGCCGACGCCTTTTCCCGCAACCCCGCCGGGAGCCGATCGGGCGCCTGGAAGACGATCATGACGTCCGGCCGGATCGCCGCCAGGCGCTCCCAGTCGATGGTTTGGTAGTCCCCCGCCCGCGGCAGCCCCGCCAACGCCTCCTGCATATGATCGTAGTTGCCGATCGCCACCAAATGGTCGGCGCCCCCCATTCCCACGATCAAATCCGTCGCCGACGGCACCAGGCTCGCCACCGTGGGATGTGTCGCCGGCGGGCGCCGGGGCGCCTCGGCCGTCCGGTCGCACCCCATCGTCAAGGCCATTGCCAGCGCGACGACCCACCCGGTCGCCCGCCCGGCCCGCTTGATTCGTCCGGATTTTTCGCGTTGACCCATGGGGGGGCGATGTTAGAGTTGCCGGCGACGCCCTGTCAAACCCCAACCCGCACCGCGCCCGGCGCACGGAAGCCTCCATGCAAGACAAAAAACGGATTTTCGGCCGGCTCGGCCAATGGTTTCGTCGCCGCCACGTTGGGCAAATGCTCACCGGCGCCGAGCACGACGAACGCATTCATTCCCCCGGCGACCCCTCCGCCATCGAATCCGCCCACGCCACCCGAAGCACCTTCCTGCGCCCCTGGGCCCGCAACGAGCAGTCCATCGGCAAGCTCCAAGAGGGCTTCGACGCTATCACCGGCTTGATGGGCTCCGTCCGCGACCATTTGGAAAAGCAGTCCGCCCGCCAGGATGAACTGCTCGGGTACCTCTCACGCCTGCCCGAGGCCATCGACTCGATCCCCCAAGCCAACCGCGCCCACGGCGAGACCCTCCAGGCCATCCATCAGCAGCTGGTACGTCAGAATGACGGGCATGGGCGGCTGGTCGAGGTGCTCGAGAAAATCGGCCAGGCCGGCGGCGAAACCAAGGCCGCCATCGACGAGATCCGCGACGGCGTGGAATCGCTCGGCCAACACGAACAGCGCATCAGCGACACCCTCGGCGGCGTCGGCGAAGCCATGCGCGATGTCAGCGACAACTCGCAAAGCACCACCAAGGTGCTCCAAAGCTTGCGCGACAATTTCCAACACCGCGACGCCGAATTGTCGCGCATCCTCCACCGCCAAAACACCCGTTTCACCACCCTGCTGTCGGTCGCCATCGTCCTGGCCACCGCCGCCCTCGCCGCCGTGGCGATCATGGGGTATCTCATGCTCTCCGGGCGAAAAGGGTGACGGTGGCGCGCAATGTTGCGGATTGCACGCGCGAGGAGCGACTGGATATCGCCGTAAGTTGTTTCAAGATAAAGAATTAGCAGCGACTGGACTCGAATCTTTCACGGAATCCCCCGAAAAACCGTATATCCGACAACAGTGCGGCGCGACATCCGGCGCACTGGGTCCACAACCGGCACGGGCAGGGGCGTTTGCGGTCCTCCTGGCGAACGTGATGCGGTTGCCGCTGACCCCAGATCAAAAGGCCGAGGCCGACCTCCGGTTGCTGGAGGATGGCAAGGGGGGCGCGGCATGAGCCACCGACACAAAATGGGTGAGTCGGGGGGCGACGGTGAAGGGGGGGCCGGGGTACGCGGCGCGGGTTCCCGCACCGGAATAGCAGCCACCATCGAATGGGTGGAGTACGTCATTGCCGGCAGCGGCCTCCCGGTGCTGATCCCGGCGGGATCGAATAGGGCGTTGGGGGGCGGCCCGCTGTCCGTTGTCTTGGCCTCAAGGGGAGTGAAACGGGGACGCAACTGCTCTGTCTCGACCGTTCGGACGCGGTCAAGGCCAGTCGCGAACCGACTTGCTTCCGCTCTGTGGCAACATGAATCGAAAGGGTCGAGATAGAGCAGGACGTAACTAAGCCTAAAACAAGCGAATAGCCCGACGATGTGATTGGGCGGGGGCTCGGCGCAGCATGTTCCCTCGCCCATCTCGGCGTTGTCGGCGTTGAGTTGTCGTTTGTCAGTTGTGTCCTCTGTGCCACAAGGCCGCGGCGGATCGGG
>JBBSAF010000154.1:0-6326 GCA_038252525.1 Tepidisphaerales bacterium | reverse complement strand
GACCGCCTCGTTGTCATACACAACTCCCTCCCACCCCCCGTAATTTCCACGTCGCGGGGGCGCCTCGCCCGGTTGTTATACGTAAGTCACCGGCCACCCGCCGTAATTTCCACGTCGCGGGGGCGCCTCGCCCCCGTTGTTATACGTAAGTCCTCTCCCACCCTAAACTGCCCTCATGCCAAGAGATATGTAGCATAGCCGCCCTCGGCTGTGTCCCTCGTTGACACGCCAATCACCTTTCACTCAGCCGGGGCGGTTGAGCTACACGAATCGACGGGGGCAATGGACGAGCTGTGTATAACAACGAGGCGCCTCGCCCCCGCTTCCCCAAATCAAGCCGATGAGGACGGCGCTCAACAGGGATTTTCAAACCCTCCAAACCCCTCTTCGCCCGGTAATCCCCCTTGGACGGGGCCGAGGCGGCCCCCGCGACGCGGGGACTGCCGCAGGGGGCGACTGGTGTATCACAACCGGGTGCGGCGCCCCCGCCTTCCCTCATGCCGCCGCCTTCCCTCAGGGTGTGCTGCCCACCTTCCTCGTGTTCCCCAGCGCCTCCCACGCTATCATGTCCCCCGCATTCCACGATGACCCCTTGAGAACCCCATGATCCGCGAGTTGACCTTCAAAAAGGACTTTTCCAAAACCATCGACCGCTTCGAGGCCTGGTGGCGCGGCGAACTCATCGACCGCCCCCCCATTGTCGCTTGGACGCGCCCCGCCCGGACCGCCAACCTGCCCGCCAAAACCCATCCCACCCAGCGAGACCGCGGGATGGACGCCGACCCCGCCCTGACCGTCATGGACGCCCTCGGCCCGCGCGGGCTGTTCCGGCTCATCGAAAAACCGTTCGATTCGGTCGCGTCCGCCGAAGCCTTCGAGGCCGCCGTCGCCCGCAAAAACGCCACCAAGAGCGTCCATCAACCCAAGGTGAAACAATGAAACGATCCGAGTTCCTCGACCGCCTCAATCGCGGCATCCTGACCTGCGACGGCGCCATGGGCACGCAACTCATGGCCGCCGGACTCGCCCCCGGAGGCTGCGGCGAAACCTGGAACATCGACCGCCCCGACGCCGTCGGCGATGTCCATCGGCGTTATCGCGCCGCCGGCTGCGATTGCGTCACCACCAACACCTTCGGCGGCTCGTCGGCGGCGCTGGATCGCCACGGCAAATCCGCCGATGTCGCCCGCCTCAACGCCGCCGGCGCCGCCGTCGCCCGCTCCGCCGCCCCCGGCGCCATTGTCCTCGGCGACATCGGACCCTTCGGCGGGTTCCTCGAACCCATCGGCGACACCACCGAATCGCAAGCCGCGGAAATGTTCCTGGCCCAAGCCAAGGCCCTGCTCGAAGGCGGCGCCGACGCGGCCTTGGTCGAGACCATGTCCGATCCCGCCGAGCTCGCCGTCGCCGTGCGGGCCGCCCGCCAGGCCGGCGACTGGGCGGTCATCGCCACCTACGCCTTCGGCCGCGCCGACGGCGTCTTCCGCACCATGATGGGCACCACCGTCACCGACGCGGTCGCCGCCGCCATCGACGCCGGCGCCGATGTCGTCGGGACCAACTGCGGCACATCGCTCTCCCTCGACGACTACGCCGACCTCGCCGCCGAGCTCGTCGCCGCCGCCGGCAGTGTCCCCGTGATCGTCCAACCCAACGCCGGCTCCCCCCAAACCATCGACGGCAAACTCGTCTACGCCGCCACCCCGCGCCAAATGGCCGACCTCGCCCGCAAACTCAAATCCCTCGGCGTCGCCCTCATCGGCGGCTGCTGCGGCACCACGCCGGAACATCTCAAGGCCATGGTGCAAGCGGTTGGCGGAAGACCGTAGACGGTAGGCGGAAGGCGGAAGGCGGAAGGCGGAAGGCGGAAGGCGGGCGCCCCTCTTCACGAGCCGCGACCGTGAGGGAGGGGGATTGCACCGTCGGCGCCCACCGCCCCCTCACGGTCGCGGCTCGCAAGAAAAGCCCCAAACGTCAATGACAACCCACAACTCACAACCCTTCCCCCCTCATCCTCCACCCCGCCTCCCTCAGTTCCCCCCGCGATTCCGCCCCCGCTTTTCCCTGGAACGAATCCAACACCCCCTCGATCTCCCCGTCGGTCACGCCGTAAAGAATAAAAAACGCCGCGTCGAGTTCCGCGCGGAGCCGCTCGCGATCATTCTCCCGCCACGGGTGGACTTTCTCCCCGAACCCCGCTGCCTCCGCCAGCGGAACCATATCCTCCGCCGTGCAACTCAACTTCAACACCCGCTCGGAAATCCAATCCAATAGCGTCGTGTTGGAATCCCACGGACACCGCTCGTCATAACGATCCGGCGGAAACGTCGGGATTTGCTCAATGATGAAGAAATTGAGGTTCACATTGCCGATTTTCTGTCGGGCGATGTAGTCGTAAGCCAACGAATTGAGGTTTCCAAGAAAACAGCAGCGAAGCCGATATGAAATGTCGTCGCCAAAGCCAATCAACGGGGCCGAGTTGATCAATCCGCAATAAGGGACGAAGGCGGCGATCATCGACCGTTGATTGGTCGGGCTTGTGACATTCTTGAAAGCCAAGATGGCCGAGGTCGGAGAAAGTCGCTCCCGAACCACCTCCTCCGTCGCCCACCAACGCGGCAGCACGGTGAACTCGGGATTGCCGTGGCTCACCAGTGAAGTTGCTTCCTTTTGACCTTGCCGAAACCAATTATCCGCCACGATGACCACCCCCGCCGCCCGGTGGTCATACGCCTGGATCATCTTCGCCTCATACAGCGGCAGATAAACGGACTTGCGCTTCGTCCAACGGTTGCCATCGAGCGTGAATCCCTCGCCCTTCAACTCCCCCGCCGTGCGGAACAGCCCCGCGTCGTTCGTCTGATCAAACATCCTCAGGAACCGCACCCCCCACGAATTTCCCCCCGACCGCCGCGAATGGTCCACCAGGATCGGCGCATTGCGGTAGATCCGCTTGGTCAGCGCCGCATCCGCTCGGCGCCGGAAGATCGGGCACGTCCGCGTGTTGGGATTCAGCAGCGCCAAATCCTTGGCCGTCAGGTCGATGTGGCGGTCGCGCTCGGTGAGATCCTCGATCTTGTGGGCGTAGAACACGAAGTCCGCCGCCGGCGTCGGGGCCGCCACCCCCGCCACCAGCAGCACGCAGAACTTGAATCTCCCATCGACATCCGGGAACCAGCCGAGCTTGTTCTCGAAATCGTATAAGGCGATCAGCCGCTTGGACTCCATCAGGTCATTGAAGAAATGCCGCGTGGTGTCGTCGGTGGCGATGCCGCTGGGCAACAGCAACCCCATCCGCCCGGCCGGATTCACCAGTTTTGTCGCCAACTCCGCGAACAGCATGTAGGTGTTGATGTCCCCCCGCGCCGTCAACGGATAATCCCCCGACGCCCGAACCGACGCCGAAACCCGCTCGGCCGCCGCCTTGGCCTCCCGATACCGACCCCACAATTTCGGGTCGGCGCCCTCGACGGCCGCGATGAGTTTTTTTCGGTCGGCGGCGCTGACGGCCGAGGCGATGTCCGGCCGCGCCAGCGAGAAGAACTCCCGCTCCTGCACCTTCATCCGCTCCCACGGCGGATTGCCGATCACCACATCGAACCCCCCGCCATCGGCGAACACCGCCGGGAACGCCTCGGCCCACCCCATCGCCCGCGGGTGGATCGCCGCATCCGCGATGAGGCTGTTGCCACAGACGATGTTCCGCGACAAATCCGCCAGCGTCCGTCCCCGCCGCGCCGAACGAATCCACAGCGCCAACTGCGTGATCTCCACCGCCTCCGGCGACAAATCCACCCCGAACAGGTTGTCGGCGAGGATGTGATCCGGGTACGCCACCGAAAGCGCCTCGGCCTCGTCGCCCCGCCCGTAGATCCGCAGCCGCCGCGCGATCGCCTCGTAGGCATCCTCCAGGCGCTGGTACGCGGCGATGAGGAACGCCCCGCTCCCGCAGGCCGGATCGACGCACCGGATCGCCCGCAACGCCGCGACGGCGCCGGCCGGGTCGTCCACCGGCTCGACGCGATCCCGGATCAGCCGACCGAGGGTGTTCTCGACGATCAATTCCGTGAAGGGTGGCGGGGTGTAATAAACCCCGAAACGCTTGCGCTGGGCGCTCTTGGGCATGAACGCCAGTTGCCCCTCGTCGGCCATCTTCCCGAACAGACCGACCATGCGAAGCTTCTCCAACTCCGTGATGCTCTGCTCGAACAGCTTGCCCAAGACGTCGACATTGACCTCATCCTTGAAGTCATACCGATCCACGCGCTCGAAAAAGTGCGTCCATTGGTCGTCGAGCTCCAGGTCGTCCACCGCCGGGTCCGTCCGGAACAGCCCCCCGTTGAACTCCGGGATGCCATGGTCGGCGTCCCCCTTGTCGATCAGTCCGAACAGCGCCTTGAAGTTCTGCCAACGCGGGTTGACCACCTTCGAGAACGCCGGAAGTTGGTTGTACGCCCGGTTGATCAGTCGCTCGGGCAACAACCCCCGGTCCTCGCAGAACGCCACGAACACGATCCGGTCGATCACCTTTTGCGCGATGTGGATCGCCTCATCCTGCGTCCGCCCCAGCGCCGCGATGAGGTGTTCAATCAAACCCAGCCGCTGGGCGCTGTAGTCGGCGTACAGGTCCTCCCCCACCTGCCGTTGCCGCGCGAACGTCGAGTGCAGCAGCGTGTCCGCCCGCGGCGGCTGCACCTTGTTGCCCAGCAGCCCGTTCCGCTCGAAAATGACGAAAAACTCGCGGAACCGGGCCGGATCCCGCAGGTCCGACACCGTGAACTCCTCATACGCCCGCGCCGGCCGATTGCGGTGATACAGCCGGATCGTCACATAATTGCTCACGATCCCCCACGGCGTCTCGGGCAACTGGTTGAGATAGTCCCAACACTGCTGCACCGGCGTCCGCCCATTGAACTTGTCGTGATCGAGGTCGGTGTCGGCCCCCTTCAACTCGATGATGGCCACCGGCGGCGACACCTTCCCCGACGAAAACCGCCCCAGCGCCCCATCCGCCGTTCCCGCCCCGGCCACCGTGAACTGCTTCTCCCGGTGATACTCCTCCGGGCTTTCCGACACCGAGGCGTACCCCAACGCATCGCCGAATAGCTTCTCCATGAACTCGGCGTCCAGCGATGTTTCCTTCTGCCCCAAATGCCCGTCGTCGGCCAAGTCCGCCCAGTGTTTGGCGATGGCGAACGCCCCGTCCAACGCCAGCCCGTCCAGCGTCGGCTTGTTGGCCTCGATCCCCAGCAATCTCGGCAAAAAAAGTCGCGGATGCCGTTTTGCGGCCGGATCCACGAACAACATCGACGACCCCTCGGTTCCCTTGCCCATGCCCCCGATTATCCCCCATTCCCCCCCGGTTGAAAGCCCCCCCTCTTACAACTTACAACCTACAACTTACAACCCACCCTTCCCCTCCCCCCTCATTCCAATCGCGCTGGCCGTCGCGTGCGTTTCGATGTGACTGATCGACACATGCCAGCGGGCGATCCCCAGTTTCGCGGCGATCCGGGCGCATTCCCCGCTCAGCATCACCTTCGGCTGCCCCGATGGTTCGTTGAGGATTTCGATGTCCGTCCACGCGATCCCCCCGCGCCAGCCGGTGCCCAGCACCTTCAGCACCGCCTCCTTGGCCGCGAACCGACCGGCCAAGTGCTCGAACCGACGCCGGGGGTTCTTGGCCGCGTACACCTGCTCGCCGGGCGTGAAACACCGATCCAAAAACCGTTGCCCATGCTCGTCGATCATCCGGGCGATCCGCCCGGTCTCCACGATGTCGATCCCGTGTCCCAGAATGGGCATCTCATCTCCGCGCACGATTGGCGTCCGGCCCCCACGGCGATACAGTTCCCCGTCGCGGGAGTATAGCTCAGTGGTTAGAGCGGGGGTCTCATAAACCCTTGGTCCCCGGTTCGAATCCGGGTGCTCCCAATGAACCGTAGGCGGAAGGAAGGTATGCGGTAGGCGGAAAAATCGGAGGTCGCGCCTTGCCGTGTCCACCGCACCCACTGCCTCCTTTGCTTCCGCCTACCTTCCTTCCGCCTACCGCCTACTTTTTCTCCATCTCCGCATTCACCCGTATATGCGTCTCCCGGAGCTGGCGCTCGTCGATGGCGGCCGGGGCGCCGCACATGAGGTCGGCGCCGCTTTGGGTTTTGGGGAATGCGATCACGTCGCGGATGTTGCCGATCCCCCGCAGAATCATCACCAGCCGGTCCAGGCCCAACGCGATCCCCCCGTGCGGCGGAGCGCCGTACTGCAAGGCATCCAGCAAAAACCCGAACTTCGCCTTCTGGGCCGCATCGTCGATGCCCAATAGCGAG
>JBBSAF010000153.1:0-6332 GCA_038252525.1 Tepidisphaerales bacterium | reverse complement strand
CTCACTCAGCCGAGGGCGGCCGAGCTACACGGCTCCCGGGAGTCCACGGGCGACTTGTGTAAAACAACGGGGCGCCTCGCCCCCGCCTTTTTAATCGAAGCCCATGAGGATGGCGCTCAACGGGGGTTTTCACAACCTCCAAACCCCATCCGCGCCGGTCGCGCCGTTGGACGCGGGCGAGGCGCCCACGCGACGTGAAAACAGGATGCGGCGCCCGATGAGGACCTAAGAGATGCGTATACAATGGGCGGGACCACGGCCATGCCGGTCCCCGCATCCCGGGCGCGATGGGCGACCCACAAGATGCGCACAACGGGGGCGAGTGGGAGGGGGGCCGCCGGCGCCGGGGGTGGGGTTTTGCAACATTCCAACCCGCTTTGCCCTGGGCTTGGCGTTGGGCGGGGGGGCTGCGGACGGGCGTTGCTTTGTGGGGGGGAGGGTTTTTCGCCTCCGACCGATCCGGCGGGGGGTTTGCGACGTACAGTTGCGACGGGGTGGACGAGGCTTACATTGTCCTTACTTCCAACCCGCGACCGACCCGGCCTATACTGTGAGATCCATGACCCCCAAGAGCATCCGCATCCAGGGCGCCCGCGAGCACAATCTCAAGAACCTGTCGCTGGAAATCCCGCGCGACCAACTGGTGGTCATCACCGGTCTGAGCGGTTCGGGCAAGAGCACCCTCGCATTCGACACGATCTTCGCCGAGGGACAGCGCAAATACATGGAGTCGCTGAGCGCTTATGCGCGGCAATTCCTCGATCAGTTGCAGAAGCCGGACCTCGACGAGATCGAGGGGCTGCCGCCCACGATCGCCATCGAGCAGCGATCGGCCAGCGGCAACCCGCGGTCCACCGTGGCCACGACCACGGAGATTTATGATTATTTGCGGGTGCTGTTCGCGCGGGCGGGGACGCCGTATTGCTGGGAATGCGGCAAGCCGATCGCCGGGCAGTCGGCCTCGCAGATCGTGGATGATGTGATGGCGTTGGCGGCGGGGAGCAAGCTGATGGTGCTGGCGCCGTTGGTGCGCGGGCAGAAGGGGGAGCACAAGGAGACGTTCGGCGCGATCCACAAGCAGGGGTTCGTGCGCGCCCGGGTCGATGGCGAACTGCTGGAGCTGTCGAATCCCGAGAAGGTTCCGGCGTTGAAAAAGACCTTCGCCCATCACATCGAGGCGGTGGTGGATCGGATCGTCCTGAAGCCGGAGATTCGTTCGCGGCTGGCCGACTCGGTGGAGACGGCGTTGAAATTGGCCCAGGGCGTGGTGCTCATCACCGTGCAGGGGGCGGACGGGAAATGGATCGACCGGCCGTACAGCGAGAAGTTCGCGTGCCCGGACCACCCGCACGTGAGTTTGTCGGAGCTGGAGCCGCGGCTGTTCAGCTTCAACAGCCCGCACGGGGCGTGTCCGGCGTGCCATGGATTGGGGACGATCCAGGAGCTCGATGGGGACCTCATCATTCCCGATGAGTCGATCTCGTTGGAGAAGGGCGCCGTGGAGGCATGGCGGAAAAACGGCAAGCGGATGAACATTCACTACAGCCGGGTGCTGCGGCAGTTTTGCCGCGACTTCGGGATTTCGTACACCGAGCCGTTCGGCAAGATCCCCAAGAAGACCCGCGACATCCTCATCCACGGGACCGAATCCAAGGGCGATGGCGGGACGGGGACGGCGTTCGAGGGGGTGCTGCCCAACCTCCAGCGGCGATTCGAGACCACGGAGAGCGAGTGGGTCAAGGCCCGGCTTCACCAGTATATGTCCGAGCAGCCGTGCGGGGTGTGCCGGGGCGCGCGGTTGCGTCCCGAGGCGCTGGCGGTGCGGGTGCCGGTGGCCGACGGGGCGGTCAACGGCGATCGCCACGGGGTGAACATCCACGACATCTCGATGCTCACGGTGGGGCGGGCGAAGCGGTTGTTCGAGAACCTGTCGCTCGGCGCCGAGGGGAGGAAGATCGCCGAGCCGATCGTGCGGGAGATCGTGGCCCGGCTGGGGTTCATGGTGGATGTGGGATTGGAATATCTGACGCTGGACCGCAAGACCGGCTCGCTGTCGGGGGGCGAGGCCCAGCGGATTCGGTTGGCGACGCAGGTGGGCAGCGGATTGGTGGGGGTGTGCTATGTGTTGGATGAGCCGACGATCGGGCTGCACCAGCGGGACAACATCCGGCTGATCCGCACGCTCAAGCGATTGCAAACGATCGGCAACACGGTGCTGATCGTCGAGCACGATGAGGACTGCATCCGGGCGGCGGATTATTTGGTGGACATCGGGCCGGGCGCGGGGGCCCACGGGGGGGAGATCGTGGCGCAGGGGCCGGTGCCGGAGGTGTTCAGCCAGACGGGGAGTCTCACGATCCAGTATCTGACCGGGGAGCGGGTGATCGAGGTTCCGGCGACGCGTCGGGCGGTCGATCCCGGCAAATCGGCGCTGGAGCTTCGCGGGTGCCGGGAGAACAACCTCAAGAACATTGACGTTCGCATCCCGCTGGGGGGGTTGGTGTGCGTGACGGGGGTCAGCGGGTCGGGCAAGAGCACGCTGGTCAACCAGACGCTATTGCCGGTGCTGAAGCGGAAATTGTATGCGTCGAAGATCAAGGCCGGGGCGCACAAGCAGCTGATCGGGGCGAACAAGATCGACAAGGTGATCGAGATCGACCAATCGCCGATCGGGCGGACGCCGCGGTCGAATCCCGCGACGTACACGGGGGTGTTCGACGAGATTCGGCGGGTGTTCGCCAAGACCCGCGAGGCGAAGATCCGGGGGTATGAGCCGGGGCGGTTCAGCTTCAACGTGAAGGGGGGGCGTTGCGAGGCGTGCCGGGGTCAGGGGACCAAGTGCATCGAGATGCACTTTTTGCCGGATGTGTTCGTGGCGTGCGAGGTGTGCAAGGGGACGCGGTTCAACGCCGAGACGCTGGAGATCCACTATCGCGGGCAGTCGATCGCCGATGTGCTGGCGATGACCATCGAGAAGGCCGCGGGGTTCTTCGAGAACTTCCCGTCGATCCACCGGATGCTGACGGCGTTGAACGATGTGGGGTTGGGCTATGTGCAGCTGGGCCAACCGAGCACGCAGCTGTCGGGCGGCGAGGCCCAGCGGGTCAAACTGGCCACGGAGTTGGGGAAGAATCCGACGGGGCACACGTTGTATGTGTTGGACGAACCGACGACGGGGCTGCATTTCGCGGATATCCAGAACCTGCTGAATGTGCTGAACCGTCTGGCCGATGTGGGCAACACGGTGTTGGTGATCGAGCACAACCTCGATGTGGTGAAGTGCGCCGACTGGATATTGGACATGGGTCCCGAGGGAGGCGACGGCGGAGGCATGTTGGTGGCCGAGGGGACGCCGGAGCAGATCGCCGAACATCCCACGAGTTACACCGGGGAGTTCCTCAAGCGTCATTTGGCGATGGCCGAGACCGTTTGAGGGGGTCGGGGCGCCGGATTGCGTGGAGGGAGCGGGGACCGCAAGGGGATCGGGGATCGGTGCATCGCAATGAGGCGCATCGCAGGGGGTTGCATCGCACTGACGTGCATCGCACTTGAACCTGAGGTGGGGGCGCGTATCTTGGGTGATTGGAGATATCGAGGTTCAAGCAGGAGCAAGTCATGGGCATCCGCGTCACAATTTGGCATGAGTATCGTCACGAAAAGCAGGATCCGAAGGTCGCCGAGGTGTACCCCAAGGGAATTCACGAGGCGATCGCGGCGCCGTTGCGGGGGTGCGGGGACATGGTGGTGCGAACGGCGACGCTCGATGAGCCGGAGCACGGGCTGACCCAGGCCGTGCTGGATCAGACCGACGTGCTGACGTGGTGGGGGCACATGGCCCATCACGAGGTGGAGACGGCGGTGGTGGATCGGGTGGCCAAGCGGGTGCTGGGGGGGATGGGGTTGATCGTGCTGCACAGCGGGCATATGTCGCGGGTGTTCACGAAGTTGATGGGGACGAGTTGCGATCTGAAATGGCGGGAGCATGAGACCGAGCGGGAGATTTTGTGGGTGACGCGACCGGGGCACCCGATCGTGAAGGACATCGACGATCATTTCATCCTGCCGCACGAGGAGGTGTACGGGGAGTTCTTCGACATTCCCGAGCCGGAGCAGACGATCCTGATCAGCAGTTTCAGCGGCGGAGAGGTGTTCCGCAGCGGGTGTTGTTGGACGCGCGGGGCGGGGCGGATCTTTTATTTCCGGCCGGGGCATGAGTCGTTCCCGACGTATTACGACCGGAATGTCAAAAAGGTGATCGAGAACGCGATTCGGTGGGCCGCGCCGACGCCGGGGCCGAAGCCGGTGGCGTTCGGGAACCGGGCGATGGGGTGGGTGGACCAACCGGCGGGCGGCAAGTAGCCGATCCGATGCACACGCCGAGCCGATGGACGATATTGGAGGCCGACGACGGCGCCGTGTCCGATTTGGCGGGGCGGCTGGGGGTGTCGCGGCTGCTGGCGCGGGTGCTGGTGACGCGGGGATTGGGGGAGGCGGAGTCGGCGCGGGCGTTTTTGGCTCCGTCGCTGTCGGGGTTGGCCAATCCGTCGGGTTTGGCGAATCTGTCCGTTGCGGCCGAGCGGATCGCGCGGGCGATCCGCGAGAAGCAATCCATTTTCATTTACGGGGATTATGACGCCGACGGGATGACGGCGACGGCGATCCTGTGGCATGCGATCCGCCGGTTGGGGGGGACGGCGACGTGTTATATTCCGCATCGGATCGAGGAGGGGTACGGGCTGAACGCCGGGGCGTTGCGGCAGTTGGCGGCCGAGGGGGCGGAGCTGATCGTGAGCGTCGATTGCGGGGTGACGGCGGTCGAGCCGGCGGCGGTGGCGGCGGCGGCGGGGGTGGAGTTGATCATCACCGATCACCATGAGTTTTTGTCGAATGCGGCCGGGATCGAATTGCCGGGGTGCGTGTGCGTGGTGCATCCGCGATTGCCGGTGGAGGGGGTGGCGGCGTACGCGAACCCGGATCTGTGCGGGGCGGGGGTGGCGTTCAAGCTGGCGTGGGGGATCGGGGTGGCAATGAGCGGGGGGGCGAAGGTGGATGCGGAGTTCCGCGATGTGCTGGTGGATCTGTTGGCGCTGGCGGCTTTGGGGACGATCGCGGATGTGGTGCCGCTGGTGGGGGAGAACCGCATTTTGGCGCACTTCGGGTTGCGGGGATTGAAGGCGAGCAAGTTGACGGGAATCCGGGCGCTGATCGCGTCGGCATCGCTGACGGACCACGATTTGGACAGTTACGATGTGGGGTTCAAGCTGGCGCCGAGATTGAACGCCTCGGGGCGGATGGACCATGCGATCGAGGCGGTGCGGATGTTGACCGAGGCCGATGCCGACGAGGCGGCGCGGATCGCGTCGTGGCTGGAAACGCAAAACCGGGATCGGCAGGGCGAGCAGAAGCGGATATTGGCCGAGGCGATCGAGCAGGCCGAGGCGATGGGGGCGTCGTCGGACGATTGCCGGGGGATCGTGCTGGCGGCGCAGGGATGGCATCCGGGGATCGTGGGGATCGTGGCGTCGAAGATCGTGGAGCGGTATCACCGTCCGGCGATATTGCTGGCGATCGACGGGCAGATGGCCAAGGGGAGCGGGCGGTCGATCGAAGGGTTTCATTTGGCCGAGGCGCTCAATGCGTGCGGGTCATTGTTGACGCACCACGGGGGCCACGCGATGGCGGCGGGGATGTCTCTGGTGGCGGGGAATGTGGAGGCGCTGCGGGAGGCGTTCCGGGAACACGCCAATGCGAAGTTGGGGGTGGATTCGCTGATTCCGACGTTGAAAATCGATGGGGTGACGGAGTTGGGGCGGTTGACGGAGGCGGTGGTGGGGGAGTTGGCGCGGCTGGGACCGTTCGGGCAGCGGAATCCGCGGCCGATGCTGGCGGCATATGGGGTGACGGTGGCGTCGGCGCGGCGGGTGGGGGGCGGTGGGGCGACGTTGCAACTGCGACTGCGGGATGGGCAGGCGCTGGTGGGGGCGGTGGGGTTCGGGATGGGGGAATTGGCCGAGAGCTTGGAGGTGGGGGGGAAGGTGGATGTGGCGTTTCAGCCGGAGATGAACGTGTACAACGGTCGGTCGTCGGTGCAGATGATCGTGCGGGATGTGCATGGGGTGGGGTGAGGGGGGGGGCGCTGGGGGATCGAGCGAGGAATGCGGGTGGAGTGGCCTCGTAGGCATACATAACTTTTTTATAGACCCCACACGTTTTTTCGCAAGGAGATAGGTGGCACAGCCGCCCCAGGGCGTATCCGCCGTTCGGAACCGTTTGACCATTCACTCAGCCGGGGGCGGCTGAGCTACATTAACCCCGGTGGGGGGCGCGAGGGG
>JBBSAF010000152.1:0-6407 GCA_038252525.1 Tepidisphaerales bacterium | reverse complement strand
GAGCACACGTTAAAGCGGGAGAGAACTTATGTATAACAACAAGGCGCCCTCGCCTGCGTCCGACGGCGCCACCGGCACGAATGGGGTCTGGAGGTTGTGAAAACCCCCGTTGAGCGCCGTCGTCATCGCCGCGAATTGACAAGGCGGGGACGAGGCGCCTCGTTGCTCTACACAAGTCCGACCTCACCGGCGGCAGTCCCCTTGTCGCGGGGCCGCCACGGCCCCGTCCGGGAGGACAACCCGGCGAAGGGGTGTGTGGAGGATGTGCAAACCCCCCGGGAGCGCCGTCCGCACCCGCGTGAATTGGAAAGGCGGGGGCGAGGCGCCCCCGCGACAAACGCATCGCGGCCGACCGCCGAGGACTCATATATGACAACGAGGGCGTGCCGCCCCCGCGCCACGGTACGCCCTTCCCCACGTGGACCGCCCTGAGCGGCTCGTCCCCACTTCCGGCGCCGGCGCGCCACGTGTTATCGGACCTTCCCAACACCCCTCATTTGCGGTATTCCAATCCCCATGCGACACGCCACGCCTGCCCATCGCCATTTCGCCTTCATCCTCACCGTCGTCGCCCTCCTCGCCGGCTGCGCCCAGACCCGACGCCTCACCATCGTCACCCGTCCCCAGGGCGCCATGGTGAAACTCGACGGCGCCGACCTCGGACCCGCCCCGGTCGCCGCCGAACTCACCTTCGACCGCCGCGTCGAATCGCACACCATCACCGCCACCAAGCCCGGCCACCGCGAGCAATCCGTCCAAGTCACCGCCGAGTTCAACCGCGACACCCTCGCCATCGACCTCAAGCCCGAATCCCGGCGATTCAGTTTCACCGTCACCCCCTTGCCGGCCACGATTTCCATCGACGGCAAGGTTGTCACACCCGAACCGGCCCCGTTTTACACCGCCGAACTCGAGTTCACCCTCGATCCCAAGGGCGACTGGACGACGCACACCATCACCGCCCAGCGCCCCGGTTATGCCCCCTTCGAGCGCGTCGTCACCTTTCAGGATCCCGACACCAACATCACGTTGGCGCTGGATTCACAGCGCAAGGACATCTCCATCGCCTCCACGCCCCCCGGCGCCGACGCCACCCTCGACGGCAAGCCTCTCGGCAAAACCCCCCTCACCGAATCCCGCCACCCCTTCCCCGTCGATCCGTCCACCGGCGCCTTCCTCCCCCAAAAGCTCACCCTCGAAAAACCCGGCTTCAATCCGCTGCAAACCACCCTCTCATGGGATGACGGCAAGGAAGCCTACACGTTCAATCTGCCCATCAAGTCCAAGACCATCCACATCACCGTCACCCCCACCGGCGCCACCGTCCTGGTCGGCGGGGAAACCCTCAAAGCCGACGCCCGCGGCATCGCCACCGTCACCCTGGACTATTCCCCCGTCAACGATCAGGGCGACCTCCCCATCCACACCCTCACCCTCACCAAGAAAACCGCCGACAGCGAGTGGACCCCCGTCGATCTGAAAATCCCGTGGGACGACGGCAAGACCGACTATTCGGCCGACCTCAAGGAGATCGTCACCCGCCCCGTCCCCTTGGTGGCCATTGAACCCACCCGCACCGACGATGGCTGGGACATGATCGCCGTCGCCTCCACCACCTTGGCCATGAAGGATGTCACCGAAGGCCCCGACAAACCGTCCCCACAACAGCTCACCCAACTGCCCAAGGGCACGCAGATCGACTCCATCACCGTCTCCCCCGATGGCCGCCGCATCCTCTTCGTCCGACTCCTCGACACCGGCAAATCGCCGCGGTCCCAGCTCGTCACCCTCGCCGCCGACGGCTCCGGCGGGACCACCCTGCTCACCGACGGCAAATCCCTCGACCTCACCCCGTCGTTCACCCCCGACGGCACCGCCATCGTCTTCGCCTCCAACCGCGCCGGCAAACGCCCCGGCGTCTGGCAGATGGACGCCAACGGCGCCCCCGGCGTCACCCAACTCACCGGCGGCGACACCACCGACCTCTGGCCCAGCATCGATGCCGATCCCAAACCCCGCCTCTTTTATGAGGCCTTGGTGGACACCCGCCCCGACCCGCGCCTTTACATGACCCAACTCGGCACCACCATCCGCACCGATCTCATCCAATCCGGCGGCCAACAACCCCGCATCAGCCCCAAGGGCGACAGCATCGTCTTCGCCGCCGTCAACGAGAAGACCGGCAAGCGCGACATCTTCCGCATGAGCGACAAGGGCGGGCTGCTGGAGAACCTCACCAACACCCCCGACGCCGACGAATCCGACCCCGTCTGGAACAAGGACGCCACCAAGATCGCCTTCGTCTCCGACAGCGGCCTGACCGGCGACGGCAAACCCAACAAGGACATCCGGGTCATCGACCTCAAAAGCCCCGAACGCCCCGTCCAAGTCACCGCCAACGGCAGTTGGGACGACTCCCCCGCCTGGGATCCGTCCGGCGACAGCCTCTATTTCCGGTCCAACCGCGGGGGATCGTGGCAAATCTGGCGCGTCGGCTTGCGCTGACGCGAAGATCGCAAAGAAGGCAAAGGTCACAAAGGAAGACAATGGAGTGGACGGGGGTTGGCGATTCCGTCGGGGACCGCATCCCGCTTTACGTCGCGTGGGCGCCTCGCCCGCGTTTACTTCGGGACCGGCATCCCGCTTTATGTCGCGTGGGCGCCTCGCCCGCGTTTACTTCGGGACCGGCACGGCTGGGGTTTGGAGGGTGCGGAAACCCCCGTTGAGCGCCGGCATCATACGCTTCCATTGAAAAGACGGGGGCGAGGCGCCTCGTTGTTATACACGAGTAGGACTTTGCCCCCACCGCTTCATGTAGCTCAGCCGCCCCGGCTGAGTGAATGGAGGCTGGCGTGCCAACGGGAGACACAGCCGAGGGCGGCTATGCCACCTATCGCTCGCCAAGAGCGCAGTTCAGGACGCGGGGCTGACTTGTGCATACCAACGAGGGTGAGGCGCCCCCGCGACACGGGACTCGCCCCAAGCGGAGGGCTGACCTGTGTATATACTGCTCGCGGCCGTCCATGAGACATTCGCAATGGCTCGGAACATGCGTCGCATCGCGTGTTTACCCAAGTGAATTGTCTCAATATGGCCAGCAAGCAGTATAACAATGAGGGCACCCCGCGCCGCCCCCCCACGATTGATTCCCGCCCCCAAAACCCTTTGCCCTCTTTGCTTCTTTGCCCTCTTTGCCCTGTCCTCGATCACCCCCCATGACAACCGAAATCACACCGTCATCCCGCTCTCGGCGTCCGCGATCTTCGCGGCCTGCATCGCATCCCATTCATCGACGGTGAACAGCGCCTCGCGGGCCTGCGAACCCTTGTAATCCCCGACGATCCCCGTCGCCGCCATCATCTCGATCAACCGCGACGCCCGGCTGTACCCGATCGTCAACCGACGCTGCAACAACGACACGCTCCCGCGCTTGGTCTCCAGCACCACCCGAACCGCGTCGTCGAACAGCTCGTCCTGTTCCATGTCGCTCAGATCGAGCTTGCCCTTGATCTGCACCAGCTCCGGCTCGTACTGCGCCTCGGCCATGTCGCGCACCATCTTCACGCTGTCGCGGATCTCCTTGTCGTCGATGTACGTCC
Organism: Tepidisphaerales bacterium; assembly: GCA_038252525.1. GTDB lineage: Bacteria > Planctomycetota > Phycisphaerae > Tepidisphaerales > Tepidisphaeraceae > JBBSAF01. Next base: position 2,808 of record JBBSAF010000152.1, on the reverse strand, counting down.
CCTGCGCCCGCGTCGGCTTGCTGGCGCCCGGCGGCATGAACAGCATGTCCCCCTGCCCCAGCAACAAATCCGCCCCGTTCTGGTCCAACACGATCCGACTGTCCATCTTGCTGCTCACCCGGAACGCGATCCGGCTCGGCATGTTGCTCTTGATGAGGCCGGTCACCACGTTCGCCTGGGGGCGCTGGGTGGCCAACACCAGATGGATCCCCACCGCCCGGCTCTTTTGCGCCAGCCGCACGATGAACGCCTCGACCTCCTTGCCGCTGGTCATCATCAAATCCGCCAACTCGTCGATGATGATGATGATGTATGGCAACTGCTTGGGGATCTTCGCCTCCTCCTCGGGGCTGCCGGGCTTGAAGCGCTCGGCCAGCTCCTCGCGCGTCAGGGCGTTGTATCCCTTGATGTTCCTCACGCCGGCCTCGGCCAGGAACTCGTATCGCTCGTCCATCTTCTCGCACGCCCACTCCAGCACGCTGGTCGCCCGCGTGGTTTCATTGATGACGGGGCACATCAGGTGCGGAATATCCTTGAACGGCGCCATTTCCACGACCTTGGGATCCACCAGGATCAGTTTCACCAAGTCCGGGCGCTGGGTGTACATGATCGACATGATGATCGTGTTGATGCACACCGACTTGCCCGAGCCGGTGGTCCCGGCGATCAGGCAGTGCGGCATCGCCGCCAGATCGGTGATGAGCGGCTCGCCGCTGGCGTCCTTGCCCAAGTACATCGGCAACGTCATCTTGGCCGTCGCGTCCGGAGCCAACTGCATCAGATCCTTGAAGCGGACCTTCTCCTTCTGGGCGTTGGGCACCTCGATGCCGACGGTGTTCTTCCCCGGCACCGGCGCCACGATCCGCACGCTGATGGCCGACAACGCCCGCGCGATGTCGTTCCCCAACGCCGTGATCGCCGACACCTTGATCCCCGGCGCCAAGCTCAGCTCGTACATCGTGATGACCGGCCCGGTGTCGATCTCGACCACGTGGGCGTCGATCTGGAACTCCCGCAGCGCCTGCTCCAACACAGCCGCCTTCTCCCGCACGAACGCCTCCTGGCTCGCCACATACCCCGTCTCCGGCTCGGCCAAGCAGTCCCACGGCGGCAGGTGATAATCCCCCAATTCCTTCGGCGGCGCCGGAGGCGGCGAACTCTGCCGCGGCTTCACCATGCTCGGCAGCTTGACGATGATGTCCTTCTTCGGCTCCGGCGCCGCCTCGGGCACCTTTTGCTCCTCGACCGGCGGAATCACCGCCGCCACCGAAGGCGCGGGGTCCGAATCGTCGACCAGCGCCTCCTCCACCGCCACCCCGTCGTCCGAACCGCCCTCATCCTCCCCATAGTTCAGCTCGATCTCCTCCGGCTCCTCCTCGATCGCCATCGCCGCCACCGTGCGGATCGCGTCGTTCCGCGTGCTGTCCCCGGCCAACCGCTTGCCCTTTGACTCGGCCGTCTCGGCGTTGGTCTTCCCCGGCCCCGACCGCCCCGCCGCATCGCGGGTGATGAACCTCGGCAGTGACGGCAACTTCGGGATGGAAATGAAGTTCCAGTTGATGTGCGGTCGCTTGGCCTTGATCCCCCCGATCGCCGTCCCGACCATCCCCGGCGCCCGCAGCACCAGATCGTCGGCCGTCAGCAGCAATCCCACCAGCAGGATCGTCAGCAGCACCAGCCGCGCCCCGATGGTCGAAAAGTGCGATTGCAGGAACTCGGCCGTCCCGATGCCGATCAATCCCCCCTGCCCCTCGGGGAACCCGTTGGACGACCCCGGCTGGAAATGGTGGATCGTCGCCGCGAACGCCACGCTGAGCAGCGCCAACCCCGCCATCCGCAGCCACAGATCCGTCACCGCATGGCGGAACAGCGCGATCGCCAGGCAAATCCCCGCGAAAAACAGGATCGGGAACACACCCTGCCCGATCGCCAAAAACGCCCAATACGCGATGAACGACCCCACCCCCCCGCAGACGTTTTGCACCCGCCCATAGGGATACACCATGTGCGACGGCCAATCCGTCGGATGGAAACTTCCCAGCGCCAACAGCAAGAACACCCACGCCCCCAAGGCCGTGAACAACCAAACCCGACGCCATACATTCTCTCGTTCCATGATCGTCCGTCTCTCCCTCTTCCTTCCCCCTACCGCCAACTGCCAACTGACAACTACCCACTAACAACTGGCAACTGCCTACCGTCCCGTATGCCCGAATCCCCCCGCGCCGCGCGGTGTCCCCTCCAGTTCCTCGACCTCCACGATTTCCACATCCGGCGTCCTCGCGATCACCATTTGCGCGATCCGCATCCCGCGCTCGACCACGAACGCCGCCCGTCCCAAATTGATGAGCGGCACCTGGACCTCCCCCCGGTAATCGGCGTCGATCGTCCCCGGCGAATTGACCACCGTCACCCCGTATCGGCTGGCCAGTCCGCTGCGCGGCCGCACCTGCGCCTCATACCCCGCCGGCAACGCCATCGAAAATCCGCACGGAACCCGCTGGATGTCCCCCGGCTCCAGGGTGATGGACAAATCCACCGCCGCGCACACATCCAACCCCGACGCCAACGCGCTCATTTTCGCCGGCAACGGAACCCCCGCGCCGTTGCCCAACCGCTTGATTCTCACCCGCACGGAATCCATCAATTCACCTCCCGTTCCCCCCGAATTATCGGCCGATCCCCCCCCGCCCCGCCAAAATCCCCGGTTGGTTAATCCCACCGGGGGGGCGGGGCCGCCCCACGACCAGGTCGTCCACCCGGTCGCCCGGATCCAACCCGACGGAGATGGCTTCGTCGGTCCATCGG
>JBBSAF010000151.1:0-6409 GCA_038252525.1 Tepidisphaerales bacterium | reverse complement strand
GCGCGGACGCCGCGCCCGCTGCCGTCCACTTTCTGATCCACTCTTTTGTCGCGGGGCGCCTCGCCCCCGTTGTTGCACGCATGTTCACTCATTCCCGAAACCACGCTCCTGCCAAGAGATCTGTGGCATAGCCGCCTTCGGCTGTGTCCCCCCGAATTGACGCCGAACGCCATTCCCTCAGCCGGGGGCGGCTGAGCTACATGAATCTGCAGGGGCAACGAGCGACTTGTGCATGCCAACGAGGCGCCTCCCCCCGGTCTTTCCTTCAATCCCATTTCTCAGTTGCCCCCCGCACCGCCCCGCCCCTCACCCGCGCTTGGCGATCCGCAACGGGTCGGGTTTTCCCGCCTGCTGGAAAGATTGCTCCCGCGCCCGGCAGCCCCTACACGCCCAGCACGGCTCGGGGGCGTCCGATTCACAGCTCCATGTCTTGTCAAACGGCGCCCCCACCTGGAATCCCACATCCACCACCTGCCATGGCTCCAGTTCCAACAGGGGCAATGTGATCTCCACCTCCCCCTGTCCGCACGGTCCCTGTATCAATTCGTTGAGAATCTGTCCGAACTCCGTCGCCCGCGCCAGATCATCGGGGTCCGGGCCGATCCGCAAACCCATGTACACCGCCGCCACTTGATAATGGGCCGCGAACCGCGCCGCCAACGCCGCGATGGGAAACAAATCCAGCAACCTCGGCGACAGCGGCGACCCGGACCGTGGATCCGCCCCGCCGCCCGCGACCGGCGCGACAGTCTCGATCGCCGCCAAAAACGGCATCGCCAGCGTGTGTTCCCTGAACGGTTTGAAATGCCCCACCTGCTGATCGTACGCCATCCGCCGCCGCGTCGGTCCGGCCTCGGATCGCGTGGCGTTCAGCAGGATCGGGCGATACCGCTGCGCCGCCAGCGCGGTCGCCACCGCGGCGTTGAGTCCGCCGTCGTTCAACACGATCGCCAAGTCCTTGGCCATGGGGATTCCCTACGATTTTCCGCGCCCGCCGGCCGTCGCCGCCCGCTTGGGTTTGCGCGGATTGAGCGCCCGTTCCAGGTTCCGCATCGCCTGCCGCAGCCGAAGCTCGTTCTCGACCACCGCGATGTGGACGTATCCCTCCCCGTTCTCCCCGAACGCCCGCCCCGGCGCCAGCGCCACCTCGGCCTCGTCCATCATCCGCAGGCAGAAGTCCAGCGTCCCCTCCCCCTTCCTGTAATGATCCGGGTTGATCCTCGCCCACACGAACATGCTCGCCCGCGGCTTGTCATAGGTCCACCCCAGCTTGTCCAGTCCCCGGCACACCTCGTCGCGCCGCGCCTGGTAAAGCCGGCTCTGTTCCTCGGGGACTTCCTTGCACCCGCGCAACGCGATCACGCTGGCGATCTGGATCGGCGCGAACATCCCATAATCGTAGTATCCCTTGATCGTCGCCAGCGCCTTGATCATCTGGCTGTTGCCAGCGCAGAACCCGCACCGCCACCCCGCCATGTTGTAGCTCTTGGACATCGTCGTGAACTCCACGCCGATCTCCTTGGCCCCCGGCGCCGACAGGAATGACGGAGCCTTGTACCCGTCGAAGTTGATCTCCCCGTACGCGAAGTCGCTGACGATCATCACCCCGTGCCGCCGGCACAGCCCGATCGCCTTCTCCCAGAACCCCGGTTCGATCGTCATCGCCGTCGGATTGTGCGGGTAATTCAGGATCAGCAACTTCGGCTTCGGATACAGCGTCGAAATCACCGACTCGATCCGATCCAGAAACGCCTCGTCGTTGCCCAATGGCACGCGGATGACGTTCGCCCCCGCCATCGTCGGGGCGTAAATGTGGATCGGAAACGCCGGATCCCCCACCACCACCGTGTCCCCCGGCCCCAGCATCGCCAGGCACAAATGGCTGAACCCCTCCTTGCTGCCGATGGTGGCGATCACCTCCGTCTCGGCGTCCAGATCCACGTCGTATTTCGATTTGTATTTCTTCGCCACCTCCTTGCGCAAACCGGCGATGCCGTTGCTCACGCTATACCGATGGTTCCGCGGATCGCGGGCCGCCTCCTGCAGCTTCTGCACCACGCTCTCGGGCGTCGGGTCGGTGGGGTTGCCCATCCCCAGGTCGATGATGTCGATCCCCGCCACCCGCTTCTCATACTTGGTCTTGTTGATCCGCGCGAACAAATAGGGGGGCAGGCGCTGGATCCGCGCCGACACGTCGATCTTGAACGGTTCCTGGCTCATGATGGATTCTTCCATGGTCGTTGGCTCACAGGTTCGGCGCCGGGCGGATCATCGCCCATCGGCCGAAAGGGGACGAGGTTTAAGGGACACCCGCGGGGAAATGTCGGTCCGGGGGCCGGTCTTCTCGCGGACAAACGTCCGCGCGACGATCAGCCGCCGGACCGCGTAGCCGGCGGCCGCGTCTCGCCGCCGGCCGGCGCGCTGGCGGGGGCCGCCGGAACCTTCGGCGCATCCACCCCCGCCGCGGGGACCGAAGCGGCCGGAGCCGCCGACGCCGACGGGACATTCTTCGCGGGAACCGCGCTCGCCGCTCCCCCCGGAGTCTCGCCTGTTCCCGCCGGACTTCCGACCGTCACCGGCGCGCTTTCCGTCGCCGAGGGCACGGTCGATCGCATCGCCGCTTCCGTCGCAGGCCCTGTCGCAGGCGCGCTCGTCGGCTCCGTCGCCAGCCCGCTCGTCGGCTTCGTCGCCGGCCCGCTCGCCGGCGTCTCGTTCATCCGCTGCCGACGGTTCTCCAGCTCGTTGCGGACCGACCCCCGATCCTTCAGGTCCGCCTCCTGCTTGGCCAACCGATCATCATATGCCTTTTTCAGGATCGGGTCGTCGATCTGCAATGTCCGCATCGCCTCGGCCACCAGATCCGACCGCAATTGCCGCATCGTCGCCTGGATGAGCGCCTCGGTCAGGTCCGCACGAACCGATTCCCTCACATCCTCGAACTTCACCGCCTTGGGCGCGATCTTCTTCTCCAGCTTGATCAAATGAAACGCCCCCTCCGCCTGCACCGGATCGGAGACCTCCCCCTCCTTCAGGTTGAACGCCGCCTGTCGAAACGCCTCCGGCAAATCCGCCCGGTCGCGCGTGAACGGCGGCAACTCCCCCCCCACCGCCGCCGTCCGCGGATTGCGGCTCATCGCCTCGGCCACCTTCTCGAACGGCTCCCCCGCGTCCAGCCGCCGTTTCGCCTCCGCCACCTCCGCGAGATTCGTCAGCTGGATGTGCCGCACCCGCACCGTCTCGCCATAGCGCTGGTTGAACGCATCCCGCAGCGTCTGCTCCCCGATCCGACCGGCCACGATCGGCTCGGCCAGTTTCCGCAGGTACGCGTTGGTCGTCATGACCAGATCGAACTCCTCGCGCGACAGCCGCTGCTGCTGCAGGAACTGCTCCAACACCCGCTCGCGCTCGGCCCCAACCGGCACATCGGCGAACATCATCCGCAGCGTCCGATCGGTCTCGCCGTCGATGTCCGACCGCGAAATGGCGAGGTTCACCTTCTCCGCCCGCCCCTTGACCATCTCCAACTGCACGAGATTCAGCAGGAAGTTCAGCCCGTGCGCCTCCAGCAGCGGCTTGCGAAGCTGCTCCATCGTGATCGCCCGCCCGTCCACCCGCGCGATCACGGCGTCGCCGCCGCTCTGCGACGAACCAACGGGCAACCGAGCCGAATCCGGCCCATTTTTGGGGGCGCAAGCCGCGGCCAGCAAGGCCAGCGAAGCGCCGAAAGTTCGCAATTTCAAGGCACGCACTCCGGGTAAAACGATCGGGCGAGTATGGTTCCGACCCGCGCGGCTGTCAAGAAAGCCATCGCCCCTTGTCGTCGCCCTTCGCACGCAGCCTATGGGTGACGATTCGCCGCTCATGTCGCGCCCAACGCCGCGCTTTGCAAGGCGATGATCCCGCGCAATCCCCCCTCGGCCAAATCCAGCAGCTCATTGAGTCCCGCGCGCTCGAACCCCTCCCCGTTCTCTGCCGATCCCTGCACCTCGACGAACCTCCCCCCGCCGGTCATGGCCACGTTCAGATCCACCGCCGCCCGCGAGTCATCGACATAGTCCAGATCCAACCGGCACTCCCCATCCACCACCCCCACGCTCACCGCCGCCAGCGAATCGCGCAGCGCATGCGCCGGATCGTACATCGCAGGATCGAACCGCCCCGGCCCGCCGGGTTGGGCGCCCGGCAGTTCCGCCGGCAGCGAACCCAGCGCATCCACCAGCGCCACATACGCCCCGCAGATCGCCGCCGTCCGCGTCCCCCCGTCGGCCTGCAACACCTGGCAATCCAGCGCGATCGTGTGCGGCCCGATCTTCGACAAATCCAGCACCGCCCGCAGCGACCGCCCGATGATCCGCTGGATCTCCGTCCCCCGCGAGTCGGTGTGGCCGATCTTCGGCCACGCCTTGCGCTGCGGCGTCGATGCCGGCAACATCACATATTCCGCCGTCACCCACCCGCCCGGCCGGTCCTCGCGCATCCAAGGCGGCAACTCGCGCGACACCGACGCCGTGCACAGCACCAGCGTCCCCCCCTGCCGCCACAGCACCGACCCCGCCGCCGTCGAGGTGAACCTCCGCGTGATTTCGATCGTCCGCAGTCTGTCGTTCGCTCGCCCGTCATGTCGCATCGAATCCTCCCGGGTCCATCACAGTTCGTTGTATTTCTTCGCCTTGCCCCGCGCCTTCCCGACCGGATACTTCGCCGCGTTCTTCCGCATCTTTTCCCGGAACGCCGCCGCCACGTCGATGTTCGATTCGTTTGCCATCTCCAACACCCAGTACAGCACATCCGACAGCTCGTCGGCCAGCGACTCGCGCCGGTCCTCCAGATGCGACGCAAGCTCCTCCCCGTTCTTCCACTGCATCAACTCCAGCACCTCCGCCGCCTCCAGCACCAGCGACAACGCCATGTCCTTGGGATTGTGGAACTGCCGCCAATCCCGCTCATCGCGGAACGCCACCGCCAACGCCGTGAGATCCGCGATCCGGTCCGATGGTTTCGCCTCGTCGCTCATTTCAACTCCCTTCCTCGCAGCTCGCCCAGCAGCCCGCCGATGGTCCGGTGGATCAGGGGCACGATCTCCGCCGCCCGCAACCCCTCCACCTTCAGCGCCGGCCCGTAGATCACCCGCACCGTCCCCAAGCCCGGCCACTTCCGCCCCCGCGGCCACGCCGCGAACGACCCGTCCACCGCCACCGGGATCACCGGCACGCCCGCCCGTTTCACGATCAGAGACAGCCCGCTTTGCATCGGCTGCAACTCCCCGTCGCCGCTTCGCGTCCCCTCGGGGAAAATGTTGATGATATGCCCCTCGCGCAGCCGCCGGATCGTCTCCCTCACCGCCCCGATGTCCCCTTCCCCCCGCCGCACCGGAAACGCCCGCAGGTTCAACAAAAACCGCCCGAACAGCGGCCGCGAAAAAAGCGTCGATCGCGCCATGTACCCCACCGGTCTCCGCGACAGCACCCCGACCATCACCGGATCCAGGAAGCTCTGGTGGTTCGACACCATCAACGCCCCGCCCCGGTTGGGGATGTGCCCCGCGCCATATGCCTTCAAATCATAAAAAACCGACGCGATGAACCGCGACGCCCCCTTGGCCGTCCCCAGCACCCACGAATCCGACCGCAGCGTCGAAAGCCGCCGCTCGGGGCGATCCGTGCCGCTCATCGCCCCCCCCCGCCCGATGCCGCCGCCACGATCGCCTCGACCACCCGCGCCTCGCTCATTTCCGTCGTGTCGATCCGCACCGCATCCGACGCCGGCTTCATCGGCGCGATCGCGCGATCGGCGTCGCGGGCATCGCGCTCGATGATTTCCCGCAGGATCTCCCCCGCATCCACAATTTCCCCCCGGCTTCGCAATTGATGCGCCCGGCGCCGCGCCCGCTCCCCCGCCGTCGCATCCAGCCAGAACTTGAAGTCGGCCTCGGGAAACACCACCGTCCCCTGATCCCGCCCCTCGGTCACGATACGCCCGTGTTCACGCCCGATCCGCGCCTGATGCTCGACCAGTTGCTCCCGGATCGCCCCCACCACCGCCACCTTCGACGCCGCCCGCGTCACCTCCGCACCGCGCAACAACCGCCCCACCGCCTCGTCGTTGAGCATCAGCTCCGGCGGATCCCCCGTCCAATCGAACGCCATCCGGCAATGCCGCGCCACGAACGCCAGCGCACGCGCGTCCTCCAGATCCGTCCCCCGACGCACCGCCTCCAACGCCACCGCCCGGTACATCGCCCCGGTGTCCAGGAACTCGCACCCCAAGCGCCGCGCCACCTCCCGCGCCACGCTCGATTTGCCCGTCCCCGCCGGCCCGTCGATGGTCACGATCATCGCATGTTCCCAAAACGGGTCGCCGCCCTCTCGGACGGCGACCCGCCATGTCACCGAGGCCCGAAACCTACTTC
>JBBSAF010000150.1:0-6457 GCA_038252525.1 Tepidisphaerales bacterium | reverse complement strand
CTTCCTCCACGGGCGAAGCATGAACAAGTTGGCCGAAAAACACCGGATGAAACGACGCGAGGTGGCCGCCATTCTTCAATTCGTTCGCGGCTGGGCGCGAGGGATTGCCGATCATTGAACTTTTTTTCGCCACATCCGTTGCAACAGGGGGAAAATCATGTCGCGTTCACCTGCGGACAAGATCGCCGCCGAAGCCGGAGTGTCCCATGAGTTCCAAAAGGGGAAGACCCTATCGCATTCATCCAAGGCAATAGGATCACATGAACATTCCAGATCAAGACCGCCGCCGTCGTCACGCCAAGTCGCATTCATCCAAGGCAACAGGATCACACGAACACGGCGGCGCACGGAACGGGGCGATCGCCCTCTCCCCTTCATCCAAGGCAACAGGCGACGCTGGCGATCGTGCCAACCCGTCCCGCGAGATGCCGAAAACCCCGTCCCATCTGCCCGCGCTTCGCCGATGGTTCGGCCCGCTTGCACCCGATCCTGCGTGGACTCCCCTCGCCCCCCCGCCGCTGTCGCCGGGGCATTTGCTCCTGCTGACCGGCCCGAGCGGCGCGGGCAAATCGCGCCTCCTTCGCCATTGGACGGGGCAATGGACGGATCCGGTCATTGATGTCCATGACCACGCCCCCGAGCCGGACCGACCCGTGATCGACTGTTTCAAACAGGCCCCCTTGGATCGCATCCTCACCTGGTTGGCCCGCACCGGTCTGGCCGACGCCGCGATTTACGCCCGGCCTGCGCGAATGCTTTCCGTCGGGCAGACCGACCGCCTGCGGTGGGCCATCGCCCTCGAGCGCATCGAGCGCATCGGCCATCCGCTCCCCCACGTCGCCGAGAATCCACTCGACGGTCTCGGCGCCGAAGCCATCGAGCGCGCATGCGACTCCATCCCGGTGCCTTGCCCGGCGATTTCCCAAAGTGCCCTCGGCGGGGAAGCCATCGAGCGGGCAGGCGACTCCATCCCGGTGTCCTGCCCGGCGATTTTCCAAAGCGCCCTCGGCGGCGAAGCCATCGAGAGCGCATGCGACCGGCGACCCCATCCGATCCTCGTGTGCGATGAGTTCGCCTCGACCCTCGATCGCGTCTCGGCCGCCGCCCTCGCCCGGACAATCCGTCGCACCCTGTGGCGGAGTCCGACGTTCGCCGCCATCGTCGCCACCGCCCACGACGACCTCGAAGCGGCCTTGCTCCCCGATGCCATCCTCCGCCTCGATTACACCGGATATGCCCCATATCCCTCGCCCCGATAAGCCCCCCTCCGTTGCGATAGCCCCGGCGCCTCGCCCACATTGCCATACCCCAGTCGCCGGTCGCCTCCGGCGATTCATGTAGCTCAGCCGCCCCGGCTGAGTGAAGGGTGATTGACATGTCAACGAAGGACACAGCCGAGGGCGGCTGTGCTACCTATCTCTTGGCAGGAGCATCCTTCAAGGCCGGACAAAACCTATATAAAACAATGAAGGCGACACGCCCCCCCGCCACGGGCGCCCGATCACGCGGCTATAATCCCGCATGTTTCGGCTCGCCGCGATTTGCCTGTTGATTGGCCTGCTTTGGGCCGTCGCGCCGGGCCAGACGATCCTCGAGCGCGCCGAATCGGACGCCGATCGCGGGCGGGGGCGATGGGTCGATCCCGCCACATGGGAGCTGGATCGAATGCGAAATCCCGGCGGCGCCTTGGCCGATTTACAGGCGGATCAATATCGGCGCGACCTGTCGCGGAAAACCGTCCCCGCCGACCCCGCCGCCCGCTTGGCGGACAATGCCGGCGTCATCGACTTGGCCCATGGGCATTTCCGCGCGATCGGCCCCGATCGCCCCCGGCGGCTCGCCATCAACGACGATTTCGTCGCCGCCGTCGCCGACATCGCCGCCCGACACCACGAGATGCGGCGATTGGCCGAACTCAGCGCCCAGGCCGACGCCCAACGCCCGCGAATCGACCGCATCACCCGCGACCGCCTCGCGCGACTCATTCAACGATTCTGGTTCCTGCCGGAAGGGGGATGAGGGGGTTGTATGTTGTGAGCGGGCTCAACGATTCTTGTGTCTGCAGCAACGGGGATGCGAGGTTGTAAGTTGTACGTTGTAGGTTGTACGTTGTACGTTGTAGGTTGAAGGTTGAAGGTTGTAAGTTGTAGGTTGTAAGCGGATTCAACGATTCTGCTTCACGTCGCAGCGCTGGTCCGCTCATTTCCGCGCCGCCTCCAAGGCCCCTTTGGCATCGGACAATTTCTCGGGCGTTTCGGATACGTCCTTGAAGTCGCCGCGCAGCGCCTTGAGCGCGAAATATTCCGTGTCGATCTCATGGCGGGTGCGGAAACCCATGCGACGGAGGATCGACACCGGGGGGCACCACCCCTGGATCGCGTGCTGGAGCAAAAAACCGCCGACCACGCCGGGCAGCAAAAACCAGTGCCGGCCCTTGACGATGCCGAACACCGTGCCCACGACCGCCAGCGTCGCGGCATTGGCCTCGATGGCGCGTTCGATGTCCCACTCCTGTTCCAACTCCTCGAGGCGATGGGCGATTTGGTCGGGGTTGGCGGTGAAGAACGCGATGTTCATCTCCGTCTGCCGGCGAATCTTCTCATTGACGTGTTCGGGCGTCTGTTCTTCGACACGGGTGGCGCTGGGGGCGAGCATAAGCATCTCCTTGGGTTGAGCTTCCATCCCATGGTCGGCAAATGCCGTGCCGCCACGGGGTCGCCGACGCCGCAATTCATCGAAAAGGGGGGTTTCATGGGGGATTTCATGGGGGATTTCGATTTCTTGCCGGGGTCGCTGACGCTCCAGCGCGGCGACCGGGCCGACTTCGCGGCGCTGAAAGTGCACCACTACCGCGACAAATCGCCCGCCACCTTCGCCGCCATCCATGTCGCCCGATACGCCGACCGACACGGCGCCCGGCCCGTCGGCGTGGTGGTCCTGAGTTGGCCGACCCTCGCGTGCGCCGACCGCGAGCGGGCCTTGCGACTGGATCGACTGTCGCCGCGCGATCGCCGGTCGTGGGTCAACGCCAACCTCCGCACCATCAGCCGGGTGATCGTGCACCCGCAATTCCGCGGCATCGGGCTGGCGTCGACCTTGGTGCGGCGCTGTTTGGCCGAATCGCCGACGCGATACGTCGAGGCCGTCGCCGTCATGGCGCGGGGGCACCCGTTTTTCGTGTCCGCCGGAATGACCCGCACGACGCCGGACGCCGACGACGATCGCCCGGTCCATCACCTGTGGGACCGACTCGCCACACACCCGGCGATATTCCATCATCCGTCGCCCGACGGCATGACCGACCCGCGGGAGCGGATCGCCGAAGGACCCAGTTCGCAAGGACCGGATCGCAGGGGACGGATTGGCGAATCGCGGGATGGACTCGCCGAATGAACCTGCTCAAAAGAATCGTCTCGCAAGCGACGAAGCGGCGACTCGCGGGATGGACTCGTCGAATGAACCTGCTCGCAATCAAGGGGGGACTCATGGCCAAACGACTGGTGAAGCGCCGTTGCAAGGATGCCGACGATCTGTGGAACTTCTTATCGCGCCACCTCAAACTGCGCGTGCCGCGCCACGCCGTGTGCGAAGGCCACCAAGCGCCGTTCGACTACTTGGTCCACGCCTATTTCGAGCCGGCGTCGGACCTGGTGGTCTGGGCGCCGCGCGGGGGGGGCAAGACCCGCTTGGGCGCGGCGGCCACGCTGCTGGATCTGCTGCACAAGCCGCCGGTGTCCGTGAGAATCCTCGGCGGGTCGCTCGACCAGAGCCGGCGGATGTGGGAACACCTGACGCCGGATCTGGAGAAACTCGCGGGCAAGAGCCTGAAGGTCTCGCGCCAGTCGCGGATCGAATGCGCCGACGGCTCGCAGGTGGCGGTGCTCACGCAAAGCCAGCGGGCGGTGCGCGGGCTGCGGGTGCAGAAGCTGCGATGCGACGAGGTGGAGCTGTTCCGCGACGACGTGTGGGAGGCCGCCCAGCTCGTCACTCGCAGCCTCAAACACGACGCCGGCGCCGACTGGCCGGACATCCGCGGGGTGGTCGAGGTCTTCTCGACGCTGCACGCGCCGTTCGGGCTGATGCATCGCATCGTCGAGCAGGCCGAGCGGCGCGGCACGCGGATCATCAAATGGTGCGTGCTGGATGTGCTGGCCAAATGCCCGCCGGAGCGCGAGTGCGACGCCTGTCCGCTGATGCCGGACTGCAAGGGCGTGGCCAAGACCGAATGCGACGGATTCTTCGACATCGACGACGCCATCGCCATGAAGCAGCGCGTGGGCATCGAGACCTGGGAGGCCGAGATGCTCTGCAAACGCCCCAACCGAAGGCGATGCGTGTTCAACTCGTTCGACCCGCAACTTCATGTGCGCGAGACCTCGGCGGCGACCGCCGACATCCGCAAGGAACTGTCGCTGGCGATCGACTTCGGCTACGCCAACCCGTTCGTGTGCCTGTGGATCGCCACCACCGCCGGCGTCACCCACGTCATCGACGAATACGTCCAGCCCATGCGCACCGTCGAGGAGCACCTGGACCACCTCGCCGGGCGACCCTGGGGCCGGCCGCGGGCGGTGGCGTGCGACCCGGCCGGTTCGCGCCGCGATGAGCAGACCGCCGTGAGCAACCTGGCGATCCTCCGACGCGCCGGTTACGCCGTTCGCTGCCGACCCAGCCGCATCGTGGACGGCATCGAGCTGGTGCGGGCCGCGCTGCGTCCGGCGAGCGGCGAGCCGCGCCTGTTCATCCACCCCCGCTGCAAACGCCTGATCGAGGCGATGCGCCAATACCACTACCCCGACGCCGGCGGAGAACTGCCGGTGAAGGATGGCATCCACGACCACCTGACCGATGCCCTGCGATACCATTTCGTGAACCGCGCCGCCGCCGCGCCGATGCGGAGCGCGATGTATTGAGGGAGCGGTTGGCAGTTGGTAGTTGGCAGTTGGCAGTGGGGAGGGATCGGGAGGAAGCCAGCGACTTGGGGCGCGGTTCCGGGGCGCCGTTCGCCCCCACCGGCATTCCCGCGGCGGCGTTCAATGGCGCGTGGGGCGGCTGTCAAAGGGGGCGGGGCGCGGGTAGAATGGGGGCATCATGGAACTGTTGTTGTCATTGGCGATTTTCATCGGGTTCGGGATCGTGTTCGTGTTGGCGGCGCTGGTGGCCGGGTCGCTGGCCCGCCCGCGGCTGCCCAATCCCGAGAAAGGCTCGACCTATGAGTGCGGCGAGCCGGCCATGGGGGACAGTTGGGTGCAATTCGACCTGCGATTCTACATCATCGCGCTGGTCTACCTGATCTTCGATGTCGAGGTCGCCCTGTTCTACCCCTGGGCGGTGGTCTACGGCAGCGCCGCGGCGCTGGCCGCCCCCTTGGGCATGACGGCTTTCGATCTGCGGCTGGTCGGGCTGGTGGACATGCTATTTTTCTTCGGCGTGCTCATGGTCGGCTTCGCCTACCTCTGGCGATTCGGATATCTCGATTGGGTGCGATCCGCCGCCACGACGAGTTTGAAGGTGGAACGGGCGACGGAGGGGTGAAGGGTCGTCACGGGTCATTGGTCATTTGTCATTGGTCATTGGTTGGGACGCCATGCTTCTCCAAATGACCAATGACAAATGACCTATCCCATATGACTTCTTCCTGACAACCGACAACTCCTCTGCATTCCTCCCTTCGCATCCTCGCCTCCGGGTCATCCGGGAACGCCTCGGTGGTGCGGACGGCGCGGGGGTGTTTCCTGATCGACGCGGGGATCGGGCCGCGGACATTGGCGCGGCGGCTGGACGGGTCGGGGGTGGTCATGTGCGATATCCGCGCGATCGTGCTGACGCACTTGGACAGTGACCATTTCAGCCGACACTGGATGCGGACGATCGCGCAACAGGGCATCACCCTCCATTGCCACCACACCTTCGCCGGCGAGCTGGCGCGACGGTTCGACGCCCCGGCGGGTTGCCTGGCTCCGTTCGGCGCCGAACCGTTCGCTCCGATCGATGGCGTGTCGGCCCGGCCGATCCGGCTGCCGCACGATTCGGCCGGTTCGCACGGATTCGTTGTGGATTGCCCCGGACTCCGCATCGGCTATGCCACCGACCTGGGCACGGCGCCGGCGGCGCTGACGACGGCGATGGTCGATCTGGACGTGCTCTGCATCGAGGCCAATTACGACCCGGACATGCAGCTCGCCAGTGCCCGCCCGGCGATGCTCAAGCGCCGCATCATGGGGGGATCGGGGCACCTGTCCAACGAGCAGGCGCTGGCGGCGGTGAAGGCGATCCTGTCGCGCTCGACGCGGTTGCCGGCGCATATCGCGCTGCTGCATCGCAGCCGCCAGTGCAATTGCCCGCGTTTGCTACGAACGCTTTTTTCGTCCGATCCGAGGATCGCCGCCCGGTTGACGCTGGCCGAGCAATCGACGCCGACGGCGTGGCTGTCGGCGCGCGAGGTTCCCCCGGCGGT
>JBBSAF010000149.1:0-6460 GCA_038252525.1 Tepidisphaerales bacterium | reverse complement strand
GTTGTACGTTGTAAGTTGTACGTGGGGAGGGGAGAGGAGGGGGTTGTAAGTTGTACGTTGTAAGTTGTACGTGGGGAGGGGAGAGGAGGGGGTTGTAAGTTGTACGTTGTAAGTTGTACGTGGGGAGGGGTGCTATTTTCGCCATCGCATGGAGAGGCCCTACTTACAACTTACAACTTACAACTTACAACCTACAACCTACAACCTACAACCTACAACTTACAACCTACAACCTACAACTTACAACTCACAACCTCCACCACCTACCAACTTGCGACCCCCCAATGCATTCCGCCAGCGCATGCAAAACGCCCGGTCGGACCCTGCCGGCCGGGCGCGAGGGAAGGAGAATCGGTCAACCGGCGGCGGGGGTGGGCTTGGCCTTGCACTGGCAGGGGGTTTGGCATTGGCAGCCGGCGGCGCAGGTGCAGGCCCCGTCGGGCTGGGTGGACGGCCGGGTCGCCGGCGCCTTGGAATCGCTCGGCTTGGCGTCATCGCCCTTGGCATCAGCGCCCTTGGCATCATCGCCCTTGGCGTCGGCTGCCTTGGCGGCGCTGTCTTTTTCGGCCTTGTCCATCAGGGCGAGGTATTTGGCCGGTTCCTTGCGGAACGCCGCGGCGCAATGGGGGCAACACAGCTTGACCTCGCGGCCCTCGAAGTTCATGACGAACGGCGCGCCCATTTCTCCAAGGTTTTCCCCGGAGACCACGCAGGTGGTCATGGGATACGGGCGGGCGGCGGGCTGGTCGGGCTTCTCGGCGGCCAACAGGGTGGCCGACAGGGCGAATACAGCCAACAAGACGGGGGCGAGGGCGAATTTCAAGAAGGACATGGAACCTCCCGGGTGAAAAAGGGAATATCGCACAATTGAATAACGCACCCATTATAGGCGTTGGTTCAATGGCGGCGGATCATCGTAATTTTTTCCATAAGTGTATGGGTTTAAAGGCTTTGTGTCGGATCAATGGGCGGATCAATTGGCGGGCCTTGAATCGTCCGGCGGTTTTCGGCACAATGGGGGCATCACAACCGCCCATTTCGGGCGGGCGATTCGACCGACGGCCACGGACGCACCCGATGTCCAAAACGACGAAAACGACGCGAAGCCTCTGAACCGTCCGATTTCTCGGATGCGGGTTCGGATGGGTTTCGCCTCGGGTGTTCGTCGGGAGGATGGGTGGGGTTTCGTGGCCGATTTTCTTTTTTCGGAGCCATGCAATGGCCGTCAATGTCGCGATCGTGGGCGCCACCGGCGCGGTGGGCCAGGAGTTCCTGACCGTTTTGGCCGAGCGCGATTTCCCCATCGCGAACCTGAAACTGCTGGCCAGCGCCCGCAGCGCGGGGAAAACCGTCGAGTTCAAGGGCGAATCGTACACGATCGAGGAATTGACCCACGATAGCTTCAAGGACGTGAAGATCGCGTTCTTCTCGGCCGGCGGGTCGATCAGCAAGGAGTTCGCGCCATCGGCGGTGAAGGCCGGGGCGATCGTGGTGGACAACACCAGCGCCTTCCGCATGAAGGCGGGGATTCCGCTGGTGGTGCCGGAGGTGAACCCCGGCGCCATCGCAAGCCACAACGGACTGATCGCCAATCCCAATTGCAGCACGATCATCATGAACGTGCCGGTGTGGCCGCTGCATCAGGCGAACCGGATCAAGCGGATCATCGTGAGCACCTACCAGGCCGTGAGCGGCGCCGGGGCATGGGGGCTGTATGAATTGGAGCAGCAGATCAAGGATTACGCCGCCGGCAAGCCGGTGGTCAAGCAGAAGTTCCCGCACCAGATCCTGGGCAACGTCTTCAGCCACAACTCGGCCGTGGGGGACAACGGCTACAACGAGGAGGAGACGAAGATGGTGAACGAGACGCGGAAGATCTTCGGAGACGACAAAATCATGGTGACGGCGACGTGCGTGCGGGTCCCGGTGATGCGGGCGCACTGCGAGTCGATCAACCTGGAGTTCGAGCGTCCGATGACCCCGCAAAAGGTTCGGGAGATCCTGTCCAAGGCGCCGGGGGTGACGATCGTGGACGATCCGAAGGCGAACCATTTCCCGATGCCGCTGGAGGCCTCGGGACAGGACAACGTGCTGGTGGGCCGGATTCGGCAGGACATTTCGCGGGATGATGGCCGCGGCATCGAGATGTTCGTCAGCGGCGACCAGATTCGCAAAGGCGCCGCGAGCAACGCCGTGCAGATCGCGGAGAAGCTATTGGAGCGGTAGGCGGAGGGAGCGGTAGGCGGTAGGCGGAGGGAGAGTGGGCGGTAGGCGGAGGGAGAGTGGGCGGAGGGAGGGAGGGAAGCGGTAGGCGGAGGGAGCGGTAGGCGGTAGGCGGAGGGAGAGTGGGCGGAGGGAGGGAAGAAGCGGTAGGCGGAAATGAGGGGGGTGGAACGGGTTCGTCGATTCTTTCAGCCTACCGCCTACCCTCCTTCCGCCTACTTCCTTCCTTCTCTCCTCCCTCCTTCCGCCTACTTCCGTCGCTTACTTCCTCCGCCTACTCTCCTTCCATCGCGTCATCGGCATCGGGGGCCTCGAAAATCCCCAGTTCCTCGAGCGCCAGCAAAGCGGCCTTTTGTTCGGCCATTTTCTTGTTCGGACCCCAGGCGCCGGGGAATCGCCGGCCATAAACGCTCACGCAGACCTCGAAGCATTTGCTGTGGTCGGGTCCTTTTTCGTCCAGCACGTCATAGACCGGCGGGGCGCCCATGATCTTCTGCGCGTGTTGCTGCAGGACGGCCTTGTAATTGTGCTGGTGGGTGTTGGAGGCGATGGGCGGGATCTTCGGGCCCATGGTGCGCTCGATGTAAACCTTGGCCGGTTCGTAGCCGCCATCGAGATAGATGGCGGCGACGATGGATTCATAGACGGCGGCGGCGAGGCTGTTGGGCATGGCCGAGCGGGCGCTGATGCCCTTGCCGATGATGAGCAGGTCGATGAGGCCGGTTTCGGTGGCGATTTCGGCGCAGGTTTGTCTGGAGACGACGGCGCTTTTGACCTTGGTGAGGTCGCCTTCGAGGTAGTGGGGATAGGCTTGGTAGAGGGCGTCGCAGATGACCAGATCGAGGACGGCGTCGCCGAGGAACTCCATTCGCTCGTTGCTCTCAAGGCGGGAGTTGGCGATGGAGGCGTGGGTGAGGGACTCCCGGAGCAGGCCGGGGTTGTTGAAGGTGTATTGCAGAATGGATTCCGCCCGCTGACGCAGCTCGTCGGTCACGGTTATGGCCTCGCAAATGGAAGGTGGGCGCCGGGTGGGCCTAGGCGGGGCGAGGCATGCGGATTTCGACGATCGCCCATCGGGCGGAACCGGCCTCGGTGGTGCAACCGATCGGCGAAACACGGATTCCTCGAAAACCCGTCCGGGGCGCTGCCCGGCGCGAAGTTGCCCAAAGCGTACATCCGACGCCGCCGGAGTGTCAATCGAAGGTAAGGCAACATGGGCGGGGGGTCCGTGGTCCGTGTGGCGTGGATCGAAGTCCATGCTCCAAGGTCCTTGGTCCCACGTCCTTGGTCCTTGGTCCTTGGTCCTTTGTCCCTCGTCCTTGATTCGTGGTTCGTGTGTCGTGGTTCGTGGTTCGTGGTTCAAGGACCGGGCTTTGTGATTCGGGGCACCCGGTCCTAATCCCCTTCCCGTTCCTCGCCGACCATGGGCAACTGACAACTGACAACTGCTCTCCGTCCACTGGCAACGGGCAACTTTTCCGGTATACTTCTCCTTCCGATGTTCGTCGGCGACCGTCCATGCCCCAAACCATGGCCGGCCGAAAGGCGCGTAAGACGAGTACTCTTCGGTACTTGCGGCGCATGTTCCGGGACGGCCCGCAGCGGTTCATCCGCCGGGGTCGTGGAAAAGGAAAGCACTCATGGGCCGTTACACGGGTCCCAAGGTTCGTTTGTCCCGTCGCGTCGGTGTCCCCATTGCCGACATCCCCAAGCACACCGCCAAGGAACTGATCCTCCCCGGCATGCACGGCTATCGCGGCCGGCGCAACACCGAGTATGGCGTCCGTCTGGCCGAGAAACAGAAGCTCCGCTACCACTATGGCATCTTGGAGCGTCAGTTCCGGCGTTACATGGACATGGCCAAGAAGTCCAAGGGCAATACCGCCAGCTCGATGATCCAGATTCTCGAATCGCGGCTGGACAACGTCCTTCGCCGGCTGGGCGTCGGGCGAACCATCTGGGCGACCCGTCAGATCGTGGCCCACGGGCATGTGCTGGTCGATGGTGTCAAGACCGACATCCCCAGCTTTCTGGTCAAGCCGGGGCAGACGATCAGTTTCAAGGAAAAGAACCACAAGGTCCTGCGCGACAACATGGAAATGAATGTCGGGCACAGCGTCCCGGGGTGGCTGGAGTGGAACCCCGCCCAGCTGAGCGGCAAGGTCAACCACCTGCCGGCGCCGGAGGATGTGCCGTTCGAGGTCAACATGAACCTCATCATCGAGTTTTATCGGTGATTGGTGAGCGGTGGGCGGTTGGCAGTGGGCAGTGGGCGGTGGGCAGTGGGCAGTGGGCGGAAGGAGAGAGGCGGGGGCGCCGAGCGGCGAGGGCGACAATTTGGAAAAGGGTCCGCATTCGCGGGCCGGCTCCGCCCCGCGATCTCGCCGAACGCGGGGCGGTTTGTTGCGCCCGCGCGGCGGGGATGGGCCGGTGCGACCCGATGAAAGCCATCGTGCTGCCGGCGGCGGCTTTTCGCGCTCGTGCGGGGATAGGGGAGGGGTGCCGGTCCAGACTCCATTGCGAACATAAGCGGTTTTTCGCGCCCACGCGGGGATGGTGAGCCAACAATTTCCGAGATCGCAAGCACCACTTGCAGGCGGCTTTTCGCGCCCGCGCGGGGATGGGGAGGGGGTGCCGGGTTTTCACTCGCCGCCGGGCTGCTGCGGCGGTTTTTCGCGCCCGCGCGGGGATGGTGAGCCAACAATTTCCGAGATCGCAAGCACCACTTGCAGGCGGCTTTTCGCGCCCGCGCGGGGATGGTGAGTCCCGAGCGGGATTGTGCCCATGGCCTTGCCAGGCGGTTTTTACGCGCTCGTGCGGCGGGGATGGGGGGAGTGCGGCGATCTCCGACGGGCGAGGACGCTATTTCGCCGCCGCCAGCGCGGCGCGGAGGTCCAAGGTGCCTTCATACAGGCTGCGACCGACGATGGCGCCCCAGATCGGCAGTTTCGCCAACGTCTTGATGTGCTCGATCTCCCCCACGCCCCCCGACGCGATCACCGGAACCTTGCCGGCGCCGGCGAGTTGGGCGGTGGCCGCGAAGTTCGGGCCGGTCATCATCCCATCCTTGGCCACGTCCGTGTACAGCATCGCCGCCAAGGGCCAGTCCGAGACCTGTTTGGCCACGTCGATGGCGCGGCGCCCGGAGGATTCGGTCCAACCGCGGGTGGCGATCACCCCGTCCTTGGCGTCGATCGCCAGGACGATGGCGCCCAGGAACGCCGCATCGTGGACCAGTCCGTCGAACCAGCTCCAATCCTCCATGGCCTTGGTGCCGACGACCACGCGGGCGGCGCCGGCGTCGAGCAATTTGCGGATGTCCGCCGTCGAGCGCACCCCCCCGCCCACCTGCACGTGGAGCTTGGAGGCGGCGATCATCGTGGCGATCAGGGGGGCTTGGGCGACGCGCCCGTCCTTGGCGCCGTCGAGATCCACGATGTGCATCCACCTCGCCCCGGCGTCGGCGAACGAGCGCGCGGTTTCGACCGGATCGCCCGGATAGTCGATGCGACGGCCGTAGTCGCCTTGTTGCAGTCGCACGACGCGCCCGCCGCGGAGGTCGATGCTCGGAATGATCTGGATCATGCCCGTACAATAGCGGACGGGACGGGGTGGGGGCAATTTCGCGGGACGACGGCGATCCACGATCAACGGGGCTTTTCACCCCCTATAAACCCCGGTCGCGGCGGTCGTGCCGTCCGGCGAGGGCGAGGGCGAGGGCGCCCACGCGACATTGAAGAGGCGCTGGCGCCGCGAAGGCCGCCGCGATGCCCGGCGAAGTCCGACGACTTCCCCGCCACGCCGCCTTCGCTAAGATGATCCTTCGTTGCAAGACCGTTCCTCCATCCCGACGAAAGGCACTCCCCGATGTCCAAGCAATACGACGCCCCCCCGGCGATGACCATCGACCCGTCCAAGACCCACACCGCGACCTTCGAGACCAGCCGCGGCACGATCGTCTGCGACCTGTTCGCCAAGGACGCGCCGATCACCGTCAACAACTTCATCTTCCTCGTCGGCGAGAAGTTCTATGACGGCACCCGGTTCCACCGCGTCATCGAGGACTTCATGGTCCAAGGCGGCGACCCCACCGGCAGCGGTCGGGGCGGGCCGGGCTATCGTTTCAAGGACGAGGTCGGTCCCGGCAAACCCAAGCACCAAAAGGGTTCGCTGTCGATGGCCAACGCCGGACCCGGCACCAACGGCAGCCAGTTTTTCCTCACCCACATCGCCACCG
>JBBSAF010000148.1:0-6502 GCA_038252525.1 Tepidisphaerales bacterium | reverse complement strand
CCGCGGCGGTTTCGCCGCCGGCCTGACCGCCGAGAAGTCCCGTCCCCATGTCATCCTCCTGGACATGCACGTGTCCGATGTCGATGCCCGCGCCATCGCCCGACAAGTGAAGAACAACCCCGACCTCCAGCTCACCAAGGTCATCGCCATGAGCGGCAAAATGACCGACGACGAGGCCAAGGGGCTGATGGCCCAGGGCTTCGACGGATTCCTTCGCAAACCCTTCCACGTCCGCCAGGTCATCGAGGCCATCGAGGACGCCATGGCCGTCGTGTACTGAACCGTGTATTCAATTCGGATCGCAATGCGAAGCCGT
Source organism: Tepidisphaerales bacterium (assembly GCA_038252525.1). Classification (GTDB taxonomy): domain Bacteria; phylum Planctomycetota; class Phycisphaerae; order Tepidisphaerales; family Tepidisphaeraceae; genus JBBSAF01. The sequence continues at coordinate 6,186 of JBBSAF010000148.1, read as the reverse complement.
CGCCCGGGGAGGGGCGACGGTCTTCCTTTGCGCCCCGTCGGAGTTTCGCCGAGGCCCCGCGCGCCCTGGCGCGTTCAGCCCCCCGACCCGTGGCAACCGACCGCGAACCTCGCGGTCGCCGACCCCCGTTCATCGACCGCGGACCTCGCGGTCGCCGACCTCCGTTCATCGACCACGAACCTCGCGGTCGCCGACCTCCGTTCATCGACCACGAACCTCCCGGTCACCGACCCACGTTCACCGACCACGGACCTCCCGGTCGCCGACCCCTGTTCATCGACCGCGGACCTCGCGGTCGCCGACCCCCGTTCATCGACCGCGGACCTCCCGGTCACCGATCCCCGTTCATCGACCACGAACCTCCCGGTCACCGATCCCTGTTCATCGACCACGAACCTCCCGCCCACTGGCAACCGACAACCGACAACTGACAACTCCGCCTCCGCGTGCTAAAACATCCCCCATGTCCGAATCGCCACTCGAATCCCCCGCGCCCCCCAAGGGCGCCATCGCCATCATCTTCTTCATTGTCTTCCTCGACCTTCTCGGCTTCGGGATCATCATTCCCCTCCTGCCCTTCTACGTCCCCGACCAGCAGCACAACTCCCTTCAGGTCGGTCTGCTCTTCTCCATCTACTCCATCTGCCAATTCATCGCCGCTCCCATCCTCGGCGCCCTCTCCGACCGATTCGGACGACGGATCGTCCTGGCCCTTTCCCAGATCGGCTCCACCCTCGGATATCTCCTTCTCGGCTACGTCAGCCTCCACGATTGGCGGATCACAACCTATGGCCTGATCCTCATTTACATCTCCCGCGTCATCGACGGTCTCTCCGGCGGCAACATCTCCACCGCCCAAGCCTACATCAGCGATGTCACCACCGAGAAAACCCGCGCCAAGGGAATGGGCGCCCTCGGCGCCGCCTTCGGAATCGGCTTCGCCATCGGCCCGGCGGTGGGGGGGATCATCGGGCATTACAACATCGCCTACCCCGCCTTCCTCGCCGCCATCCTCAGCCTCGCCGCCGCCGTGCTGACGTGGATGCGCCTGCCCGAATCCCGCGTCCACAAGCCTGTCGCCGACGAGGTATGGCTCCATCCGGGGCGTTTCAAGTCCCTCCTCGCCCGCCCGGTCCTCGGCCAACTCCTCGCCATCGCGTTCTTCAGCATGACCGCGTTTGTCATGATGGAGGCGATGCTCACCCCCTTCCTCAGCCGGGTGGACACCTTCGGCTGGGGACCCCGACAAGTCGGATGGTATTTCGCGTTCGTGGGCCTCGTCATCGCCATCGTCCAAGGCGGACTCATCGGGCGGCTCACCAAGCTCGTCCGCGAATGGCCCCTCGCCGTCGCCGGACCCCTCCTCGTCGCCCTCGGAATGCTCGGCTACACCTTCAGCGCGTTTTACCCGATGCTGATCCTGCTCTTCGCCGCCGGCGCCATCAACGCCATCGGCCGAAGCCTCCAACAACCCACCCTCAGCGCCCTGATCTCCTACCACACCGACCGAGCCGACCAAGGCGCCGTCTTCGGCATCTACCACGGACTCGGCAGCCTCGCCCGCGTCTTCGGCCCGATCATCGCCGGCTTGGCGTATCAATGGCACATCACCGCCCCCTTCCTCATCGCCGCCTCGATCGTCCTCGCCTTGGCCGGGTGGACGATCCTGCTCGCACGGCGCGCCCCGCTTCGCCCCATCTCCCCCGAACCGGTCCCTACCGGCGCATAACCCTTGAAGCGCGCCAAAGAGGCAACCACGCCCGCCAAACCGGCTTTGACGCGGACCTGGGAGCGCAAGACCGACACCTCGAAGCTGAAAGATCCCCGTAAGCCCGCCAAACCGGCGCTGCCTCATTCGCGCCGCCACGCCACAAGACCCGCATTTTGGATTGTTGCTTATAACGCCGGAGTGACGGCCGCCCCTCGAAAGACCGACCCGACCCGACCCACCTTCCCGCCAATTACACTTTGGGCGGCAAAAGTGGAATTGGGCGGCGGCCTATTATCGTTTCCATCCATTCATCAGTCCGCAAACCGCTCGTTCGCGGGTCACGGTTCACGCCCCTCCCCCGGCGCGGGGAGATGCCGGTCGGAGGACATGATTTCGGCCACCACATCCTTGATGCGGTCGTCGTTCATCAGTTGACTGAGCAGCACGCGGCGATAGCCGGTGTTTCGCAGGGACTCGGCCACCGCGTCGGTGCGCTCGACGTGCATCTTCTCGTTCTGTTTGTGCAACGCCTCCTCCAGGGCCTCATTTTCCAACAGCAAGGCGTACATCGCGTCGGCGCGCTTGCCGCCGGAATTGAACAGCCCACCAAAGCCGGCGGCCTTCTTGCGGTATTCCTCGACCTTGGCCTCGGCGTTTTTCACTTTCTCGGCGAGGGTGGCATTCTCGGTCCTAAGGGTTCCCAACTCCTGTTCGTACAAGGACTTGAAACCCTTTTGGGCCGTGAACAGTTCCTGTTCCTTGCCGGCGATGGTCTTGGACGTCGACAGATCGCCGAGCCAGCGGCCGATCTTGTAGCCGACGAAGAGCAGGGCGACAGCGCCGACGATCGCGCCGCCGGTGAACAGGTAACGGGCCGCCTCGGAGTCGAACGTGATCATGCCGGGATCATAGCGGGAGCGGACGCCGGCGCGAATCGACTCCCCGTGTTTTCGGGGAGGATGGCCACGCCGCACGGAGCGCCCCCACGAAAAAGTTGGGGAAGCGCCGCCTTGACGGCAGGGGACGAGCCGTACCCGTCATGATGCGGCTTGGCGTCAATCCAAGGCCAGGATCGCCACGTCATGACCCCGGAGGGTGAGGGTGTGGGCCACGACCTTTTCGCCGCTCAGGAGGTTGGTGGCGGGGGGGACGCGACGGACGGTTTGCGCGCCGGCAGAGTGGTTCAACAGCCAAAGCCAACGCTTTTTGCCGTCGGTTCGTTCGATGACCTCGACCGATTCGCTCGCGCCGACGGGTGCGAGAAGTTCCAGTTCGTCCGCCAACAGGTCCAACAGCGCCGGGACGCTTTCGCTGGCGACGTAGGCGCCGACATAAATGATGAATCCCTTGCCTAGCTTGCGCCGGGTGATGGCCGGACCGCCGGCGAGGAGGGTGTCGCCCCCGAGCCAGTGGGCGAGGATCTCGGTCTTGTCATCGAGGGGGCGCAATTTCTCGACGAACGCGACGGCCTCGATGCTTCGGCCATCAGGCAGTTGGATCGAGCGCCGGTCTCCCTTGTCGAGGGTGGACCACTGCTCGATCTCGACACCGGCCGGCTCGCGCCACAGGCCGGGCAGGGGCAACTCGACGATGTGGTTGTTGAAATCCTTCAGCCCGCTCTGCGCGCCGATGACCAGCGTGCCGCCGGCGCGGACGTACTTTGTCAGGTGGTTCACCTGATCTTGGTCGATCAGTTTGAGGTGGGGGGCGACCACCATCTTGTACCCCTCGCAGGACTCCATCGGCCAAATGAAATCGACCGGCAGCGCGCGTCGTTGGGCGGCGTGGACCCAGGCCCGCGGTTCTCCGTTGCCCTCGTGGGTGTAGGTGTCGATGCGCGCGGCGTTGGTTTCGCTTTCATATTGCCGCGCGACGGCGATGGCCTTGACCGGCGGGGCGTCGAGCACCCCGACCGGCAGGGCCTTGACCTCGCCGTCGAGTCGCTTGGCCTCGGCCAATCGGGTGGTGTCGCGGTCATCCTGATCGATCAGCCCGTGCCAATGCTGCTCGGCGCCGTAGGGGCAGGTGCGCCAGCGGAAATAGCCCAGCATCTTGGCGCCGTGGGCGATCGACTGCCACGCCCACAGCCGCACCTGACCGGGGCGCGGCGAGCGGTGCAGATATTGCATCTGCCCGCCCGGGCCGGACTGCTGTTCGAGGATCGCGTACGGGAACGAGAGGCTTCGGGCCTGGACCAAACCACCGCCCGTCTCCCACCAACGCTCGGTGGTGCCGAACAGCGGGTATTGATCGTGGCTGAAAAACGTCAAAACCCTCGCCAAATCCGGCCCGTTGATGTTGCCGAACAAACCGTTGGTGGTGATGAGCCAGTCGCGGTTGTGCTTGTGGAGGATGCCGCCTTGGCGCTTGGCGAATCGCACGACCATGGCGCTGATGAAACGGGATTCGTCGAGCAGGATCGAGGGGTTTCGATAGGCCGAGGTCGGGTGGGGCAGGTCGATCTGGTTCCAATCATCGTAGGTCATCGACCAGAAGGCGGTTCCCCACGCGGCGTTGAGGGCGTCGAGGGTCTTGTATCTCTCCTTGACCCACTTGCGGAACGCCAGGGTGTCGCTCGGGGCGTAGCTCACGTCCATGTGGCAATTGAACTCATTGTCGAGCTGCCAGGCGATGATTCGCGGATGCTCGGCGAAATGTTCGGCCATCGCGGTGCAGATGCGGTCGGACAGCTCGATGTATTTGGCGCTGGAATACGTGAAGTTCCGACGGCTGCCATGGCGCATGGGGATGCGGTTGTAATCCCATCGCAGCACCTCGGGATATTTGCCCGACACCCACGCCGGGGCGGTGTAGGTCGGGGTGCCCATGACCACATCGACATGGTGCTGGTCGCATAGTTCCAGCACGCGGTCGAACAGATCGAAGCGGAACTGGCCCTCCTTAGGCTCGAAGTACGCCCAAGCGCCCTCGGCGATGCGAATGTAGTCGAATCCGGCGTCGGCGATCCGCCGGATGTCGGATTCGTGGCGGGAGGCGTCCCAGTGCTCGGGGTAATAACAGACACCGTGGCGGAAGCGGTCGAACATGATGGCGAATCCTCAATGGGCAAAAGGTGGAACGGGCACGCAGTATAGCCAAGGCCCGATTCGCGCCAACGGATTGACGCGATGCGTTGACGGCGCGACGATGCACCCATGAAAAGGGCGCTGCGGATCATGGCGTGGGGCATCGCCGAATTGGCCTTGGTGGCGGCGGCGGGGGGGCTGCTGTGGGCGTTTTGGTACCCGGTGAAGGCGTGGGGCGTCCGCTGAGACGCGGGGATGCGATGAGGGAACGCAGGCGGTGACGACACGCCCGCGCGGGATGAAAATGCGGGCGGGATCCGTTCGCCGCCGACGCTCGCGCCCCGGTCAACGATACGATTCCCCCGCGCGTCGATACCACGCGACGAACCGCTCGATTCCCTCGCGGATGCTTGTTTTAGGCTCGTAGCCCAGTTCCGATCTCGAGCGCGATAGGTCCGCGTAGGTCCGCTCGACATCGCCGGGCTGCATGGGGCGCCGGTCGATGATCGCCTTTTTCCCCACCGCGCGCTCGATCTCCTCGACCAGGCCCGCCAGACTCACCGGATCCGATCCGCCGAGGTTGTATATCCGGTAACGGTCGCAGCGATCCAGCGCCCGCGAAATCCCGTCGACGATGTCGTCGGCGAAGGTGTAATCCCGGCTGGTCGAACCATCGCCGAACAGCGGGATGGATTGGCCTTCGGAGATCATCCGCGTGAACTTGTGGATTGCCAGGTCCGGGCGCTGCCGCGGGCCATAGACCGTGAAAAACCGCAGGCAAAACACCGGCAATTTGTATAAATGCCAATAGGTGTGGGCCAACAATTCGCCGGCCCGTTTGGTGGCGGCGTAGGGGCTGATCGGCTCGGAGACATCGTCGGCCTCGCTGAACGGAACGCGCTCGGCGTTGCCGTACACGCTCGACGAGGAGGCGAAGACGAACTTCGCCACCCCATTCTCCACCGCCGCCTGCATGAGGTTCGTCGTCCCCTCGATGTTGACCCTCGCGTAATGGGCCGGGCGCTCGATGCTCGGGCGGACGCCGGCCATGGCCGCCAGGTGGATGATCGCCGACGGCCTCACCCATTGGACGGTCGCATTGACGCGCTCGGCGTCGGTGATGTCCCCTTCGACCAGCTCGAAATCCCCGCCGGCGGCGCGGATCCCGGCGACGTTGAGCTCCTTGAAACGCCGCGGATAAAAGTCGCAGAAGTTGTCCAGCCCCACCACACGATGCCCCGCCGCCAAAAGCGCCGCGGCCGTGTGCGAACCAATGAACCCCGCCGCGCCCGTCAGCAAGATGGTCGTTTGTTCCATGGTGTCGGCGCATTTCAACCGCGATGCCCGCCAACATCAACCCCGTGGGCCGCGGCATCCCGCCGCGCCCGGCCATCGCCATCGACCGGAGAACACGCGAAAGGCCCGACCTCCGCGTGGAGGCCGGGCCTG
>JBBSAF010000147.1:0-6512 GCA_038252525.1 Tepidisphaerales bacterium | reverse complement strand
CATACGAAGGTGATCGAGAAGATCGTCGAGCGGATCGTGGAGCGGCCGCTGCGTCGGCGATTGCCGGACACGCGGCACGCGGTGACGCACAAGTTCGACATCAGCGGGCACGAGGGATACATCACCGTCGGGCTGTATGAGGATGGGCAGCCGGGGGAGGTGTTCATCACGATGGCGAAGGAAGGCTCGACGATCGGGGGTCTGATGGACACGATCGCCACGCTGGTGAGCGTGAGTTTGCAATATGGCGTGCCGGTGGAGTCGCTGGTGCGGAAGTTCGAGCATGTGCGGTTCGAGCCGAGCGGGATGACGCGGAACCGTGAGATTCCGTTCGCCAAGAGCCTGGTGGATTACATTTTCCGTTGGTTGGCGATGGAGTTCATCCCCGGCTATCGGGCGGCGCACGCCCCGCAGCGCCCGGACAAACAGGCGCCGCAGCCGACGAAGGCCGAGGCGCCATCGGGCGGGGAAGGCTCGGGCAAGCCGGCGGCGGAGAATGGCAAGGGGAACGGCCACGGGGGTCGGTTGGAGCCGGACGCCAAGCCGTTTGATTACGGGTCGGGCTTGGAGCAGCAGGTTCGGGAGGCCGAGGGCAAGGGGGATTCGGGCAAGGGATCGGCGTCGGCGGCGGGCGGATTGCGGTTGGCGTTGGTGGCCGATCCGTTGAGCCAGCAGGGGGCGGACATGCAGAGCGACGCCCCGGCGTGCGATGTGTGCGGAAGCATCACGGTGCGGAGCGGGACGTGCTACAAGTGTCTGAATTGCGGGAACAGCATGGGGTGTAGCTGAGGAGGAAGTTGATAGTTGATAGTTGATAGTTGGCAGTTGGCAGGACAGGACTGCCAAGCCAGTTGACAGTTGGCAGGTGGCAGTTGGCGCCATCCAAGGCCGCTCGCTCGTCGGCGCCATGGTCGCGCGATCATGGTTCACCGCCGTCAACCGTTCGTCCGCATCCCCGCGGCCAACAGTTCGATGGGGTGGTGGGCTTGTCGCGCGGTCCCATCGAGAATCTGGTGGCGGCAGGAAGTGCCCGATGCCACGATCCAGTCGTCCGGGCCGGCCGAACGCGCCGCGGGCAGCAGGGCCATCTCACCGATTCGCATCGACAATTCATATCGCCCGGCGTCGAAGCCGAACGCACCGGCCATCCCGCAGCAGCCGGTCTCGAGCACCCGCACCCGCTCCCCCGCGACCCGACGCAATGCCGCCGCCGAATCGGACAATCCGCCCAGGGCCTTCTGGTGGCAATGCCCATGCACCAGCACCGCGCCGGCGTTCCATCGCATCGCCGGACGGTTGGGATGCCGCGTCCAATCGCGCTGCACGAACGCCTCCACCGCCACCGCCTTGTTCGCCAAGGCGCGGCGCAGGTCCATCGGCGAACGCAGCTTCAACTTCAGCCAATCATCGGTCATCGCGCTGAGACACGACGGCTCGACCACCGCGATGGCGACGACGTTGGGATCCTCGATCCATTTTCGCAGCCGACCGATGGTGCGATCCGCCGTGGCGATGGCCGCCGGCAACAGTCCCATCGAGATCATCGACCGCCCGCAGCACCCCGCATCGGCCAGTTCCACGCGATACCCCAGGGCCTCGAGCACCCCCACCGCCGCGCGGCCGATGTGCGGTTCGTTGTGCAGGGTGAAACAGTCGCCGAAGAGCGCCACCACCGGGCGCGAATCCGCCGGCCCGCGCCGTTTTTTCATCCAGCGCCCCAGGGACGGCGCGAACGTCGGCAGCGACCGCTCGGGCGCCAGGCGCAATAGCCGATTCGCCATCCCGCGCACCACGCCGATGCGGTTGATCCAGTTGCTCAGCGGCGCCAAGGCCGACCCGATGGCGTTGAGCGTCCGCACATGGCCGAACACCCGCGCGTTGAGCGGAACGCGTCGCCCGTGGGCGTATCCCTGGGCCGTGTATTCCGCCTTCAGCCGCGCGATATCCACGTTGCTGGGGCATTCGCTCTTGCACGCCTTGCAGCTCAGGCACCAATCCAATGTCGCCAGCGTGTCGGGGTCGTCCCACAGCGGCCCGCCGGCCGATCCGATCTGCCCGGTGATCGCCAGCCGCAGGGCGTTGCCGCGCCCGCGGGTGGCGTGGCGCTCATCGAGTGTGGCGCGGTAGGACGGGCACATCGTCCCCCCCGCCGATCGCCGGCACACGCCCGCGCCGTTGCACATCTCCACCGCCCCGCCGAATCCGTGCTGATCGGCGTAGTCGAAAAACGTCTCGATTCCGTCCATCCCCGCCCGCCCCACCCGCTGGTGGTCCAGGCGCAGATTTTCCGTGATCGACGCGACCGGCCCGGCATCCACGATGTCGCCGGGGTTCATGAGATTCCGCGGATCGAACACCCGTTTGACCGCCGCGAACAAATCGATCACCTCCGCGCCGAAATACCGCTCGAGCAGCGGCCCGCGCGCGCGCCCGTCGCCATGTTCCCCGCTCATCACCCCGCCACAGTCTCGCGCCAGGTCCGCAACCGTCACCGCGATCGAGCGCAGCCGCGTCCGATCCGCCGGGTCATGCACATCCAGCATCGGGCGCACGTGCAGCACCCCCACCGACGCGTGGGCCCAGAACGCCGCCACCGTGCCGTGTTCGGTGACGATGCGACGGAACTCGGTCACGAATCGCCCGAGGTTTTCGACCGGCACCGCGCAATCCTCGACGAACGTGATCGGCTTGCGCTTGCCCGGCAACCCGTGGAGCAGCGGCTCGCCGGCCTTGCGCAGCGCCCAGGCGCTCATCATGGCCGCTTGATCCTCGTGACACACCAGCGGGGTCCCCGCACCGATCACGGCCCGCAATCGCGCGAATCCCGCCGCGATCTCCCCGGCCCCGCGCTCGGGTCCGTCCCCGGTATCGTTTCCGCGCACGGCGGTGTCGTCGCGCACGGCGTCGCGCACGGCTGCATCGTCGCGCTCGGTCCCGTCCCCGCGCTCGCGCTCGGCCCCGGTCCCGGTGTCGTTTCCGCGCTCGTCTCCGTCGCCGCGCACGGCTGCGGCGTCGCGCTCGGCTCCGGCTCCGCGCTCGGCCTGATATTCCACATACAGCGCCGCCGCCGGCGCGGATCCTCCGATTTTCGGGAGCAATTCGACATATTCGCGGCATCGCGCGTTCCCCATGGCCGCAGCCAACACCGCCTCATCGAGCAGTTCCACCGCCGACGGTTTGGTTTGCAGAATCGCCCCCACCGCCGCGATCGCCTCGTCCACGCTTGCGTACGAGGCGATCGCCAGCCCGCGCAGAAACGGAATCGGATGCAGCTTCAACGTCGCCGACAACACGATCCCCAGGGTCCCCTCCGAACCACAGATCAGCGGCACCAAATCGAGCGTCTCGGCCGTCGCCCCGGCGGCCAGTTGATCGGCGATCATGTCCAGCGCGTATCCCGCATTGCGTCGCGGCGTCTTGGGAAACCGCGAGCGGATCAGCTCGACATGCGGGCCGATGATGGCGATCACCGCCGCCGCCAACTCCCGCGCCACCGCGTCGGCGCGTCCCGCCTCCGCCCCCAGCCGCGCCGCGCGTCCGTCGGCCAACAAAAGGTCGATTCCCGCGACGTTTTCCACCGTCCGTCCGTAGCGGATCGATCGCGCCCCCGCGGCGTTGTTGCCGATGCACCCCCCCACGGCCGCTTGCGCCGAGGTCGCCGGATCGGCCGCGAAAAACAGCCCCGTTCCCGCGATCGCCCCGTTGAGATCATCCACCACCGCCCCGGCCTGGGCGACGACGGTCCTCGCCGCGACATCCACCGCCGACATTCCCCGTCGATGCCGCGAGAAGTCGATCACGATCGCCCGGTTGACCCCCTGCCCCGCCAGGCTCGTCCCCCCCCCGCGCGGCAGCATCGCCAGCCCGTGCCGCCCGCACAGCTCCACCGCCGCCCGGCAATCCTCATCCGATTCCGGCCACACCACCCCCAGCGGCGTCACCTGATAGAGCGACGCATCGGTCGCATAAAGCCCTCGATGGTGCCCATCGAACGCGCACCGTCCCCCCAATCGCGCGGTGAACTCCGCGACCACCGCCATCGTCACGTCATCGACCTGTTCCATGAACGGGATTGTAACCCCCGCCGCCGCTGGATCGCATCCGCCCTCACGGGCGCGTGCCCCTCTTTTTTACACACATCTTTTGCGTCTCCCATGGGGACCCTCATCCCCTTTTCTTGTCGCGTGGGCGCCTCGCCCGCGTTTGGCGGCGCGACCGGCACGGAGGGGGTTTGGAAGTTGTGAAAACCGCCGTTGAGCGCCGTCATCATGGGCTTCGATTGAAAAGGCGGGGGCGAGGCGCCCCCGCGACATGGGAACCGCCACGGGCATGGGGGTACTTATGTATTACAACGAGGCGTCTTCCCCCGTGAGGGGATTGCCCTCATGTCATCGGCCCGACGATATCGCATCTTTCGCGGGGTCATGCCGTGGAGCGGCCCGCACCAGGCGAGGGTCAACGGGCGCACGAGGATTGCGCTCCGCGGCGGGTTATAGGGACGCGACCGGATGGCCGCACGGGTCTACGGGCGAACGAGAATGGTGCTGTTGCCGTCGACCAGCATTTCATAAACCAAGTCGATGTCGCCGTTGCGCATGCGGATGCATCCCAGGCTCGACATCTTGCCGATGGAGTCGGGGTCGATGGTGCCGTGGATGCCGTACGACTGTTGGCCCACGGCATTGCCGTCGGTGCCGTCCAGTGCGATCCAATATTCACCCAACGGATTCTTGGGATCGTCGGCCTCGATGGGGGGCAGGTCGCCGGCGCCCCAGAACTTGGGGTTTTTCAGCTTCCCGCCGTTGCGGACCATCCACGTCCCGGTGGGGGTCGAGCCCTCCTTGCCCAGGCCGACGGGGAACTCGCCGATGAACAAAGAGCTTTTCCCCTCCGGCGGGCCGAGCCACAGGTCGATGGTGAAGGCGCTTTTGTTCACCACCGCCGAGAACGGGCCTTGGACGATCTTCAATTTCTGGCCGAGGCGGATCTTGCGGGGATCGGTGATGCCGTTCATGCGCGCGAGCAGTTCCCACGTGACATCGTGGCGGAACGCGATCTTCGAGAGCGTGTCGCCGGATGCGACGGTGTAGAGCGTCACGAACGGATCGTCGGGATGACGCACGGGCGAGAAAACCAAATCCTGGTTGATCTCCCCGATCATCGACTTGGCCGGGGCGATCTCCGATTCCGCCAAGGCGCCGTTGACCATGGCGGTGTTGAGGATGGACCTGGCCCGCAAGGCCTCGCCGGCGGCGAGGGCGGCCTTGGCATCGGCCATCGGGTGCCCGGTGGGCGCGGGGGCGTCTTGGGCGGTCGGCCAGCCGGGGGCGATGGGCGGGGCGCCGGCGGGTCGGACGGGCGTCGGAGGCGTTGGCGCGGGGGGCGTTTTCGTCGGGGTCGCCGGCGGGGTCGGCGCGTTGCCCTGGGCGAGCGCCGGCGGGGCGCCGACGGGGGTTTGGGTGACGACCGGGGCGGGCAATTGCGGTTGGGCCACCGGGGGGGCGCCGGTGTCGGCGGGAGTCAACGGCGCGGTGGTGGCGATGGCCGGCGGGGGTTTGACGGCGTTGGACTTGTTGCGGGCGTGGAACCAGAAAACCAATCCGACGACCAGACACAGCGCCAAGATGGCGATCAGCGCCCGACTGGCGCGGGCTTGCGCGCGGGACATGGGGACCTCCGTGTTCCCGACGGTGGCGAATCACGGTTGACGGATACAATTCGTCGCGAATCTCCGGATGCCACGATCTGTGACCAACATACTCAGTGGCACATCGTGGTCAAGAATCGGAAGCTGCGCGACGATCTGATCCTCGAACGCCAATCCGCACGACAGCCCCAAAAAACCCGGCTGGGCGAGGAACCGATCGTAAAACCCCATCCCCCGTCCGATGCGGTGTCCCAATGCCGTGAAACCCAGCCCCGGCACGATCACCAGGTCGATCAGATCCAGCGGCACGGGCTTGCCGGCGATCGGCTCGCGCACGCCCGGTCCGGTCGTGGTCATCCCGTCGGCGTGCAGGCTGGCGACCTCGACCGGCAACATCCGGCGCTGGTCCCATGACACCTTCGGCGCCACCACCGTCTTGCCCGCCTGCCAGCAGCGCAGGGCCAATGCCGAGGTGTCCACCTCGTCGTTGCCGGCGAGGTAAATCATCACCACCCTGGCCTGGGCGAACTCCGGGCTGCCGGCGACGAACGCGCAGGCGAGCTGGCTCTTGTCGTGACGGGACGGCTCGGTCATGCGCGACAGCACGTCGCGCAGTTGCCGGCGAATGAGCGTTTTGTTGCCCTGCGGTTCGGTCATGTCCTGTTCCTCGCCGCCACCCAACCCTTTGCATATGCCGGAGCCAGTATACCAAGCCCGGCCATGGACGGATGGACCGGAAATCGGCCCGGCACGGGATTGGATGCCCGCCGACGGCGAACGTTTGCGTAAAAACCCGCCTTCTTGTCGTTCAATCGACCGGAACACCCCCCGCCATTGAGCCAAATCATCCGTCGAGGTCCGTCAT
>JBBSAF010000146.1:0-6704 GCA_038252525.1 Tepidisphaerales bacterium | reverse complement strand
CTCGGCGATGCGGTCGATCGTCCGCGCCTGACGGGTGGCGCGGACGAACAGCGGATCGAGGATGTCGTCTGAACGGCGCAATCGGGCGTCGAGGGCCTCGACCGCCGCATAATCCCGTCCGGCCAAGGCGGCGTTGGCGCGGGCGACATCGGCGTCGGCCGCAGCCGCGTCACTCGGCGCCGCGGGGACGGCGTTGGCGATCGCAGGATCCAGTTGTGCCCATTCGGCCAATCGCCTGCGGGCACGGTCCGCGTCCCCGGCCATGGCGTCGGCGTCCGGCGGAGGCGGTTTGATTGTCGCGCCGATTCGCCACCGCCGGATGGCGACGATGGCCTCGGGCAAGGCGCCGCGCGCGCGCGGGTCGTCGCGCGGCGTCGCGATCCCTTCGCCAAGGCGATCGACGGCGCGGGACATGAGAAGCAGGTCGGCCGCGTATCGCGGATCGGGCGAGGCCTGCAACGCCCGCAATCGCGACGCGGCGGCCAGACGCCCCACCAGCGCCGCGCCCGTCGCCGGAGCATCGACCCATTGTGCGGCGGCGTCGGCGAAGTCCACCTCGTCGATATGCGACAGGTGATTCGATTCGGCCTCGATCAGTCGTTCCAGCGCCTCGGGCAACGCCGGATCGTCGGCTCGCAAGCCCAATCGGAGGGCGGCGTCGGCGAAGGCGGCCCGGTCGGCTTGACGGAGTCGGGCGATGGCGATGGAAATGGCATCGGAAGGCGCCGTGGTGGAACCCTCGACCCCGTTCGCCCGCTCCGCCAACAGCATCGCCGCGGTCCGCCCGCCCGCCAGGGCGTCGAGGGTGGCGGAAATCGACGACAGCCGACCGACAGCGCCGGCCAGCGGGCCGCCGATGTCCGCGCGCGAATCGCCGCGGCGAAGGATCGCGTCGGCGTCGGCCAACGCGACGGCGGCGAGCCGGGCATCGTCCACGGCGCGGGCGAGCCCGCGCGATTGATCGTCGCGGGCCAGGAATCGCGACGCCCGCAGCAGGTCGTTCACCAGTCGCGGTGCGATCTCGATGGCGCGGGTCAGCGCCCTGTCGGCGGCGTCGGGATCGGCCGGATACGCGGTGGCGGCGGTGGTCAAAGCGTCGCGGAGGACGCCGGCCGAAGCGCGGGCGGTCGCCAAGGCGTCAACGGCGGCGGCCAGGGACGCGTCGATCGGATGGGCGCTGATGAGGATGTGACGCGCCGCGGCGACGGCGGTTCGACCCGCCGAATCGGTGGCCGTGGCGCCGAGCGTCACCCAATCGCCCGCGACAACGCGCTCCGCGGCGAGATCCACCGCCACGCGACACTCGGACGTTCGCCCGGGCGCTATCCGTAATGGCAGATCGCGCGGCGGATTGGCGTTGATCCCCAGTGACAGGGCCATCGACGCCACGGCATGGTCGTCCATCGCCCCGCATTCGACGATCAGCATGTCGCGGGCGCCGGCCCCCCGGTCGCCAGCAGGACGACCGATCCACACCACCGGCGCCCGGTCGGCCCGCGCCCGGATCGTCGCGCGGGGCGAATCGGCCGCAGCGCCGTCGGCGGCCCGCATCCTCACGACATAGTCGCCATCGGCGTCGATGCGATGGGTCCATACGCGCGTCGCCGGGTCCGCCGTCGGCGCGGTCGCTTCCGCGTCGCCGTCCACGACCACGCTGGCGTCGGCCAAAGGCTGGTCGGCGACGATCCTCACGGCGGCGACCGTGCCGGCGGGCGCCTCGAGGGCGCCCCCTGGGGCCTCGGCCTCCAAGGGGGGACGTTGGAGGTAATCGGGGTAGGAATAGCGCGCCCGCGTGGCGAGGCGCACCGGCGGGCGAGCGATGTGAATGGCGAACCAGTGGGTCGCGGCGTCGTTGGCGACGATCCGATACGAGGCATCGCGGGCCGGGGCGACGCCTTGGTGGACGAATCGCCCGTTGCCGACCGGCGTCATCAACGCCGTGGCGATCGGGCCATCAGCGCCGTCGATCTGGACGCGGGGCACGGCGCCCCCGAGCCGTCGGGCGTCCACCGCGATGCGCAGCTTGCCGCCGGGCGCGATGGCCATGTCGCCGCCATCCACGATCAACCGCGTCGTCGTGACCGCCGGCAAATCCGCCCACGGCGTGATTTGCCGCATCGCCAGCGCCGGCAGGTCCAGCCACGGCCAGATGAACAACGCCGCCACCAGCGCCGCCCCCGCCGCCGCCGCCGCGACCGGGCGGGCGAGTCGTCGCGCCGGCAGCAGCGACGCCGTTGAAAGCGGCGCCAGCGCCAATTCCGCCTCCGCCGCGATTCGATCCAGCATGTCGCGCGAGCCGCGGTGGCGCAGCGGCGCCAGCGACTGCGACACGACAGTCGAGAGGCGATGTTCCAGCGCCGCCCGCGCCTCGATCCCCGCCGCGGCGCCGCGCCAATCCACGCCCCGCCGCCACGCCCCCCGCAGCGCCGGACCGATCAGTCGCATCGCGGCGATCAATCCCGCCAAGGACAGAACGACGCGCGCCGCCCGCGGCAAATCGCACAGCCGGTCGACCAGCGCCCATCCCGCGATCCAACACGACAAGAGCGCGATCGCCAACGACAGCGCCACGACGACGCGCTGGCGTCGCCGTCGCCGGTCGAACAGCGCCAGTCGCTCCATCAACGCCGTCGCAAGCGACTGCGGCATGGACCGTCGCGGTCGCCTCATGACAACCCCCAGCGCTTGCGCAACGCCCACTCGAGCGTCAGGCATCCGCCCACCAACGCGAAGAACCAAGGCCCATCCCACAGCGCCCGCGCCAGCGATCGCGGATGCCGCGCTCGGCGCGACTCGATTTCATCGAGCAATTGCGGCAACTCTCCCAGTGCGACGGTCCTTCCCCCCGTGGCGTCGGACAGGCGGCGCAGCGCCGCGGGATCGGGACGCAGATCGCGGATTTCCGCGTCGGCGCCGTCTGTCACGCGCAGCGGCAGCGTCGGGGCGCCGGGCAGGTTCCGACCCGCGCCGTCGGTCAGGCGAACGGTATACAGCCCCGGCGCCAAATCGCCGACCACCGTGTCGAACCGCCCCGCGCGGTTCGGTCCGAGCGGCGACAGCATCGCCCGGCGCGACGAGCCGTCGGTCCGCTCGACCCGCACCCCCGGCATCGCCGATGAAGCGGCGGGATCCATCCGCCGGGCTCGGACGCGCACCGTCTCGTCGGGACCGATGGCCGCCCGGTCGATGTCCAGTGCATAGCCGCCGGCGACGGCGGCATAAGGTTCATCGGCCGCCTGGCGGATCAGTTGCACCCAGAAACGGTCCTGCACGGCGCCGTCGCCGGACATCCCCCATCGCCAGGTCTCGCGCATCGCCAGCACATAGGCTTTGCCGGCGCCGACGCGCTGTTCGGTCAGCAGCGGCGCCCGCGAATCGCGCTCGACCAACAGCGACCGCACGCCCGGCCGCGGCTTGGGCAGCAGCACGTACCGGAAAAACCCCGGCAGTTCGCCCCATCGCCGCGGCGACATTTGCGGATCATCGGTGATCTGCAGGATCGCATCCCCCGCGGCATCGGCGCCGGGCGCGGCGTGGAACCCCGCCCGCTCGCCCGGCCACACCCGACGCGTGGCTTGCCCGGGCGCGTCGAAGGGCAGCAAATCGCGGACGATGAGCGTCTCCGGCAACGCCGGCGCGGCGTCGTCGCCGGCGATCAGGATGGCGCTGCCGCCGCGATCGACCACCAATTGATGAATCGCGTCCCACTGGGCGTCGGTGAGGCGGTCGGTCGGAACGTCGTCCAGGATCACCACGTCGCGCGCGAGGATTTGCTCCGGCGTCAACGGGCAACCTCCCGGCGCGCGGACCACGTGGTCGTCCAGCTCGATCCACGGCGCCGCCCGCAGCGCCGAGCGCAGGCATTGATGGTCCCAGCCGGGATCGGCGGTGATGGCCGCCACCTTCACCTTGTCGGAGAAGACCTTGATCCAACCCTCGGCATGGTTGTTGGCGGCGCTGCTCTCGCCGGGGAGCTCGGACACGTCGATGGCGATGCGCCGGATGCCCGGTTCATTCGGCACGACATGGAAATCAACGTCCGCCACCCTGTCGTCCCGCAAGATCACCCGGCGCGTCGGCGCCTCATCGCCCAGCGACAGGCGAACCTCGACCGGGGTCTCGACGACGCCCGACGCCGACACCCGAGCGCGGACCACGATCCCCTCGCCCACGAACGCCCCCGCCGGCGCGGCCATGGATCTCACCGACACGTCCAGCGGCGACGAAGCCACCTCGACGCAGTGAATCGGCGCGTCCCTGGCGAGCGTCGCCGCCGCCCCGACGTCCAGCCCCCGCCCGTCGGACAGCACGATCACCGCCTCCAGCGGCGCCCCGCGCAGCCGGTTGGCCACCTCCGACATCGCCGCCCCCAGGTCCGCCTGCCCGGCGTCGGCCGACACCGCGATCGACGGCGCCGCGTCCCCCTCGCCGCGCAGGGGGATCGGCGTCGTGCCGCGCCCGAAGGAGAAACCGTGGATCGGCGTGGCCCCGCCCAGACGGTCCACGATCCCCCGCGACGGCGCCAGCAGCGCCCACTCGGAGAGTCCGATTCGTGTCATCGCCCCCACCTTGTCACACGCGGCCCGCACGGCGTCGTCATCCCGGCACAAGCGCTCGGCCGAGGCATCCGCCCACGCCGCGGCGGCGTCGGACGCCCGCTCCAGGGCCTCCCGCGATTCGGCCGCCCAATCATCGCCCGCCCCCTCGCCCGGCGCCGGGGCGATCGCCGCCACCGCATCCGCCACGGCGTCCGGGGGTTTCATCCCCCGCACCCGC
This sequence comes from Tepidisphaerales bacterium, assembly GCA_038252525.1. Lineage (GTDB taxonomy): Bacteria > Planctomycetota > Phycisphaerae > Tepidisphaerales > Tepidisphaeraceae > JBBSAF01. The sequence continues at coordinate 1,928 of JBBSAF010000146.1, read as the reverse complement.
GCCAACGCCATGTCAAAGGCCCCCGCCGCCGCCCGTCGCCGCCCCGACGCGGCGTCCGCGTCGGCGCCGGCCAGCCGCGCGTAGCGCAGCTCCCCCTCGGCGCGGATCACCTCCACCCGCGCGCGCCCCAGCTCCTCCAGCGCAGCCGAAATCGCCGCCGTCCCGTCATCGGGAACCCCCCGCGGCGCCAGCGCCCGCAACGCCGCCACGCGCCGGGCGACCGGACGGGCCGATTCGACCGTCGCCATGCTGGCCGACTTGTCCACCAGCACCACCAGCGCCCCCGCCGGTGGGCGCGGCCGCATCACCGCCGGTCGCAACAAGGCCGCCGACAACAACAGGATCGTCGCCAATCGCAGTCCCGCCGGCGCCCATCGCCATCGCCCCCGCAATCCCGCGAGCGCCGGCCGATACAGCCACCACGACACCCCCCCCGCCGCCAGCGCCGCCGCCATCGCCATCGGCCAGGCCGAAGGGTTTTCCAGCAACAGCGCCGACGCCATCACGCTCCCCCCGCGGTCCAAAGCCGTGCCAGTGAAAGTTCCAGCACCCCCAGCGCCAACACCGACAGCAGCAGCGTCGCGTCCATCGCCCGCGCCGCCCGCGGCGCCGCCACCGCCACGGCGATGTCGTCCTCCCGCGCATCGATCCACCGCGCCCCCAACCGTTCGGCCAACGCGCCCCTCGCCGCCTCGGCCAGCCCCCGAGGGTCCGCTTCGCCGGCCGGCATCGCCACCGCGAACGGGATGGTCGTCTCGTCGGCCCGCCCCGGATGGATCGTCAACCGATAGGCCCCCGGCAAAGCCGCGCCCTCGTATCGCACCTCCGTTCGATCGCCCGTCCGCATCAATTGCACATCACCCGTTTCATCGGCGCCGTCGGGACCGATCAAACGCACCTCCCCCGCCGCCAGGCTCCCCGCCCATGACAATTCCAGCGCCGCCCCGGGCGCGACGTTGTGGTCCCCCAACGTGCCGCCGGCGAGGTGCAACGCCAACGATTGCATCATCGGCACGAAAAGATTGCCCAAGGGCAGCGTGCCCCATCGCTCCGTCGGCGCCGTGGTCAACAGCGCCACCCGCCCGCGCCCGAACGAACCTTCGATGAGCATCGCATCGCCCGAGGCGAATGTCGCCGACACATGCGCGTCGGCCCGGATCGGATGCGCCGGGAAATGCCGACGAGCCACGATCCCCGGCGGAATCGGATCGGATCGACCCGCCAAAAACGCGAAAATCGGATCCCCCACATCCACCCCCGCCAATGCCGTCGCCCCCGAGCCGTCCGGCGGTGTCGGTTCGCCCAGACCCGCCGGCGACAATCCCGCCCCGCCACGCCACAGCGTCGCGTTGAACGGCGCCACCCGCGTCATCGCCCCCGGCGCCAACAGCAGCCCGCCGCCATCGTATACGAACCGCTCCAATGCCCTGATCACCGACCCCGACGCCTCCGACACATCGCACAAAATCGCCACCCGATTCCCCCCCAGCCGCGAAGCGTCGAGCCGGTCCGTCGAACACGCCGTCACCGTCGCCCCGTCCGCCCCCTCCCGCCCCGCGGCATGGAACGGAGCCAGCGCCGCGCCCACCAGCCGCCCGGCCTGCTCATTGCCGCCGTCGGTCACCAAGAGCACTCCGATCGGATCGACCACCTCCACCACCCGATTCGTCGCCCACGGCGCCGCCGACCCCTCCGGCGCCACCGACGCCGACACCAGCGCCGAACCGGCCGATCCGAACCGGCACTTGATCCCCAACGTCCGTCCCTCCCCCCCGGCCCCCCAAAGCTGCGAGGTGAGCTCCAGCGTCTCATCGGCGAGGTTCGCGGCCGTGTGCGCGTCACCGGCGAGCTCGCAGAACGCGAGGGCGGCCTTCACGTGGTCGATCGAAGCCTTCGACGGCCGCACGACGACAGGAAACACGGGCGGG
>JBBSAF010000145.1:0-6722 GCA_038252525.1 Tepidisphaerales bacterium | reverse complement strand
GTCGAGCTGGGCGATGTCCACCTCGTCGATGTAGACCTTGCCCTCGGAGGGTTTGTCGATGCCGCCGATCATGTTGAAAAGCGTGGATTTTCCGGATCCGGAGGGGCCCATGATGGAGATGTATTCGCCGCGGTTGATGGAGATCGTGACTCCCTTGAGGGCGCGGACGGTCTCGTTGCCCATGTGGTATTCGCGCTTCACGTCGATGGTGCGGACGGTGTATTCGTTGATCCGGCCCTGGGGGGCCGCGGGGGAGGGTGTGGTGGTGGTCATGGTCGCCTCGATTGGGGTTTTCCGTTGAACAGTGTTGCGATTCTCAGGCCTCGACGCGCATCGCCTCGATGGGCTGCATCCGGGCCGCCTGCCATGCGGGGTAGACGGCTCCTCCGACGGTCAATGCGACGCCGACGGCCAGGCAGAACAGCCCGGCCAGGGCGATCTCCCCGGCGGGGATGTTGCGCCAGGCATACGTGCCGTACGACCCGCCGAGGGCGGCCATCGACAGCCCGACGCCGGCGACGACGCCGATGATGGTGCCGACGACGCCCTGGAACAGGCTTTCGATCAGGAAAAGCTTGACGATGAAACCGTTGAGGGCGCCGAGGCATTTCATGGTGCCGATCTCGCGGAAACGCTCGGTGACGCTCATGAGCATGGCATTGAGGATGCCGACGAAAGCCACCAGGAGGGCCAGAGCGAGCAGCCAGCGCGTTTGGATTCTGTTGGCGGCGATCTCCTCCGGCGCCGTCGAGACGCCGTTGTCGCGCATCATTTTCTCCAGCCATTGCGGGCCATTCTGCATCGCTCGCAACGCCTCGGCGCGGCGGGTGAGGTCCACCCATTTCCGCAGGGTATCGACGAGTTCGGGGCGGGCGGTGAGGGCGGCGGCGAGTTCGTCGGCGGGGGCGGGGAATTGACGGACCTCCTTTTGCAGTTCCTTGGCCGGAACGCCGAAGGTTTTCTCGAAGTCGAAGGGCGTCCTGCCGGCGGGGTCGGCGGGCGCCATGGCGGCGTCGTGCAGGGTGGCGGAGAGAGGCTCGATGTCGGCTTGCATCTTGGCGCGGTCGGCGGTGACTTGGGCGTATTCGGCGCCATGGGGCCACTGTTCGATCCATTGGCGCATGCCGCCAAGCATCGCCTCGTTGGTGAGGATCGACATGAGGAACGCCAATGCCAGCACAATGCCGCTGGTGACGACCAGGCTGCGCCCGAGGCGCTGTCGGATGCTTTTGTAGGCGATCTCGACGGCCTTGCTCAGCGGCAGGGTGATCTGCCGTTTGACTTGGGATTTGTCCGTGGATTGGGTCATGGTTTTTGGCTCCGGGCGTGCGGGGGTCACGCTTGATGTTTGTCCGGCACGCTCATTCCGATCAGGCCTTTTTTCGTCAGCATCCGCAGGAAGGTCAGGGTCGGCACCTGGGCCTCGCGGAGATTGAGCTGATAGCGTTTGGCCAGCTTGCGGATGATCTGCTGGACCGAGGTTTTGCCATCGCACAGCTCCCACACCATGAGGCCGAGGGCGTCAAGCTCGAAGGTCTTGGTGGCGCCGTCGGGGACGCGGAAGAGCCACGAGCTCCAGCGTCCGGTGTTTTTCATCGGGACCTTCAGTTTGGCGCCGCCGTCATCGCGTTTGACGATCTCGGCCTCGACGAGGGGCAGCGGGCGGGCGGCCAACTGCTCTTGGAGGGTCAAGCGGGATTTGGTCTTGTCGCCGGCCATCATTCCCTCGTCCCGGCGGCGGCCCACCCGACGGTGGCGGCGACGGCCTCGGCCAGTTCCCGGTCGTTGGACTCGACGAAGACCAAGCGGTCGCGCTCGGCGTCGTGGAGCGCGTAACTGACGATCCGCGGCGCCAGCCAGCGCTGGAAGAAAAACCGCCGTCGCCGACGGGTGCATCGCGCCAAACCCGCGACCGGTTTGCCGCGGATGCTCAATTCCACCGGTTCGGGCGGACCGAGCGGGCGGTAGTGCTTGCGGCGCTCGCGGAGCTGCTGGTCGAGCCATTTTCCCAGCGGCAGCCGTTGCAACGCCAACTGGGCGACCGCGACTTGGCGAACCCGCACCTGGCGTTTTTTGTCGGTCAGCAGGAGCATGAGATCGCCGGCCAATAGCTTCTTGCCGGTGAGTTCCATTCCCGGCGGGACGACGCAACTGAGCTCGAAGACCGACCAGGGCATCGGCTCGTCGGTCGGTAGATCCTCGAGCGTGGGCAGCACGACCTCGGCCAGCAGGCGCTCGCGCCGATGGGCGTGGTGGATCAACTGCACAGCCCGGCCGGAGCGGGCGCTGACGCCGACCCAGACATCACGTCCCGGCGGCTCGGGGTCGATGAAGAGCATGGCCGAATGCCAGCGGTCGCCGTCGGGCAGGCGTTTGGCCTCGTCGAGGGCGAGGGAACCGACCTCGTTGCGCATCGCCAGTCTCGCCCAATCGTCGCCCCTGGTCCGCTTGCCGAGTTTTTTCCATCGCAGGCCCAAGCGCGGGCGGTGGAGGTCGGCGAAGAGGGCGTAGCCCTCGTCGCGGTCGCCGTCGAGCTTGACGGGACTCCAGCGCGACGGGGTTTCCAGCCGCCAACCTTGCCATGCGAACACCGCCATCCACGTCGCTCCATCAGCCGGGCAAAAGGGTGATCCTATGGTATTCGAGGCCCATCGCCACCCGCGCCAGGCTGAGCATGAGCCAGAACGCCGCGGCGCCGGCCTAGCCGACGATCAATCCGATGAAGAAGGGGCGGGCGTTCCTGAACATCGTGGAGCCGCCGAACCTCACGATGAGCACCTTGAGCATCCAGCCGAGGAAGATGCTGAACCAGATGGTCATCATTGGATACGAATAGACCAGCATGAAACCAATCGGGTGCAGGGGCCAGTTCACATAGCGCAGTCGCAGCACGCTCAGCAGCGTGGTGATGGCGCCGCCGACGCCGACATGCAGCCAATGGCTGTGGTTTTGGATCGGCCCGTCGCCGACCTGATACGCGCGGGTCGGGCCGAGCACCTGCCAATTGACGGCGCCATTGACGCCGTAGCCGTTGATGGGGCTGTCCTGCTGCTTGTCGAGGGTCGCGCCGTAAGCGTATTCGGTGGCCAACATGCTGCCGCCGGCGACGATGTAGCCCACGCCCAACGCCAGCACCAGGGCCAACGTGAAAGGCATGGCCTTTCGCCAGGTGTGGGTGCGCTCGTAGGCCGCCACGTCGGCGACCTTGAAGGCGTGGAGGGCGAACGGCGAGAGGCTCTCGCGCATGTCGTGGATGAAGGCCCCGTGGAAAAACGTTCCGAAGAAGTACGTTTGCAGGGTCGTTTTCCACGCCATCGACGCCGGTAGGGACTGGGCGGCCAAGATCCACGGGCGGTGGATCGGTAGGGGAATTTGCACGAAGATCAACCCGGTCTCGGCGACGATGCGGGCGAGGATGAGAAACATGACCATGACGGCGGCGACCAGGAAGACGGCGCCCATCACCGTGGTCCCCGCCGCCACCAGCCACGCCGCCATGGCGGCCATGCACGCGAGCATTCCCCATCCGGCCACGAAGTACGGCAGATATCGCCCCGGCGACTCCTCGCCGCGCGGGCCGCGGACCATCTGTTTGAGGATCATGGCCCAGTGGTGGCGACCGACCCAGAGGATCACCGCCGTGAACGGAATGATGGCGCCGAGCAGCTGGTCCTCCTTCATTCCCTGGGTCATCTCGGCCTGTCGAGCGCCGAGGACCATGAGCACGATGTTGTAGAGGATGTAAGTCCCCCAGAGGCTGAAGGCGACCTTGGTCTGCAGGAAATAGGTGATACCGACGATGGAGAAGTAGATCGTCGCGGTTTTGGCCGCCCATTCGAGGTAGAACCACGGGGGGTCGCCGAACACGTCGTAAAGGGTGTAGCGGATCGGGATTTCCGGCCAAGTGAGCTGGTCGTAGACATGCAGGGCGTTCATGCCGTGGATGAAGAAGACCGCGCCGAACGCGATCCAGAACAACTTGCTGCGGAAAAGGGCGTTGAACGCGCGCCCGCGCTCGGGGGTCTCGATCAGCGACAGGTAGACCGTGGCCAGGGGGAAGGCCAGCCGCTCGTTCTCCACCCACTGACGGCGGACGATCACCATCATGCACAGGACGGCGCCGAACATCGCGCCCAACAAAATCCCCCAAGCTATGGCGGGGGTGATCCACGCCGCCATCATCCGGCCCCAGGTGCCGGCCTCGGCGCCGATGGGGATTCGGGTCATGAAATACTGCACGACCGGCTCGTTGCCGCGCTCGCGGATGTCATGCGACTGGAACGTCGGGAAAATCCAGTCCGGCAGGTGCAATCCCTGAAGCACCGCCAGCGGATCGCCCCCCCCCGCCGCCTTGGCGTGCATGCCGACGAGGAAGCCGGGCAAATATCGCATCAACCCGCTGCTGGGCAGGGCGCAGCTGACGAGGGTCATGCCCATCGCCACCGACATCTCGCCGGCGTCGAGCGACCAATTCGGCGCCCATTTGCGCAGCGGGGCGTTGACCACGATGATGAATGCCATGAAGAACAGCAGCAGCCCGACGGGAAGGAAGTTGCCGACGAGGTAGGTGTTGCCCACCACATAGTCGTTGTAGGGCGTCAGGCCGCAGATGAACACCACGCCCAGCAGACCCAGCAGGACGCTGCGCACGTTGACCGCCCGCCGTTCGACGGTGGTCGCCAAGTTCCCGATCTCGCCCGTGCCCGGTTCGCTCATCTTGCCCGATCCCATCCGTTGCCATCCCTCGCCATCGCCATGCCACACCGCCGCCCGCCGTCACCATGCCACGCCGTCGCCATGCCACGCCCTCCCCCGCCATCGCCGCACCACGCCACCGCCATGTCATCCCGCCGTCGGCGCGCGCTTCGGCCGTCCTAGAACGTCGATTGGAACACGCTCTTGCTCATGAACACCAGCCCCAAGGCCAGCATCATCGTCAACCCGACGCCGCAGCTATAGCCGGCGAAGAAGACGGTGCGGTATTGCGGCCAATCCTTGCCGAATCGCTTGGCGAACATGTATCGCCCGAGCAAGGCCCCGGCGAACTGGAGCAAAATCGCCTCGGGGGTCATGCCGCCGAGGCCGCGAATGACGCCGTAAACCAGCAGCACCGGCAATCCGAAAAACGAGAGCATGGCGTAGGTTCCCAGCGCCAGCCCCAGCCCCCCCACCACGTACAGGATGTTGAACGCCTCATAGAACGGCCCGTGCTGCCCGCCGGGAAGGGTGCTGCTGAAGATGAGGGCCTGTTGGAACGCCGTGAGCTCCCAGAATTTCTCGGCATAGGGGAACGCACTGCTCGGCACCGGGGCGATGGCCCAGATGAACTGGCTGAAGATCAATGTCGAGATCAGCACGATCGGGAAGATGAACGCCTCGGCCTTCACCATCGAGGTGATCTTGGTGCCGGTCAGCTCCGTCGTGCGGAAATAGAGGGTCTGACTGCCGTAGTTGTTGGCGGGGAAGGGGGCGAACCAGATGGCGGCCCCGTGGTAGCCGGTGAGGATGAAGGTCGCCTCGCGGACGAACGGCACGTTGACGCTCATGCCGACGATCCCCTCCATGCGGGCCGAGACGTAACTGATGATGGGGGTGTAGATGAAGCCGTAGAAGACCAGCACCGCCATGAGGGTCCAGGTGACGGGGCTGCCTTGACCGTGGACGAAGGCGCTGTTGAGCAGGATATACGCCAGGGTGATCGAGAAAAGCGTCGAGAAGACGTAGATGGCCACGCCGATCCACAGGGCGATGTCGCCGCGTCCCTCGGGCGGGTGCAGCAGCGCCCCCCAGTTGATGGTCGCGGCGCCGGCCTCGTCCAAGCCGCGTTTGCGTCGAATGAGTCCTGCGATGACGTGATAGAAGCCGATCACGGCGATCGCGCCGGTCAGTCCCAATCCGAACGAAAAGTAAAAATCCAGCGTGTTGGCCTGGATGGTGCGAATGGCGCCGACGCCCTCGCGCCAAGAGTGAAGAATCCCCAAGTGGTACAGGATCGGGTTGCCGGCGATGGTGACGAGCAGGGCGATGATCCCCCCCACCATGGCCCAGAACGGCAGGACCATGCCGCTGATGAGGATGCCCAGGTCGAAGCTGAGCATCATGGGCACGGCCTTGAGGAATCCCTGGGTGTTGCTGGTGAGATCCTTGAAGGGGATGGGGAAGATGGAGATCGGCTCGGGCAGGAACGCCCCGGTGATCGCCGGCAGGGCCGAGTAGATCGCGGCGAACACCATGCCGAGCATGGCGCCGAAGCTGAAGACCCGCCAGCGCCAGGTCTCGCGTCCGCCGGAGGCGTCGGCGAGCGCGGTGATGCCCTGGGCGTTGACCGGCGCCATGGGGAACGGCAGGCGCTCGACATCGCTGGTCAGCCGGTACATGACATACCCCAGCCCGAACTGGTCGAGGCGCTGCACCAGCATCCCCATCGACATCAGGGCGATGGGAGTGAGCCACGCGGCGTTGAAGAAGCTGCGCGTGCCCAGGATGTCCGGATCGCTGGGCGCCACCCAACTGGGGATCTTGTCGGCGATGCCGAAGGCGCGGAAGTTCTCGCTCTGGACCAGGAATTGGTTCCACAATAGGCCGCTGTTGCTCAGCAGGCTGGCGCCGGCCATGTAATACAGGACGTAAATCTCGGGGCGCTTGAGCGTGGTGAACGATCGCCGGGCGACCTCGATGAAGAGGATGATCGTGACCCACTGGGCGGCCGAGCCGATGCTCGC
>JBBSAF010000144.1:0-6741 GCA_038252525.1 Tepidisphaerales bacterium | reverse complement strand
GCCGCCACCGCCGACACCCACGCCGGATCGACCCCCGGAATATCCCCCATCGTGCCCATTTCCTCCAACTGCCCCACCCACTCCGGTGCCACGAAGGTCTCGATCCCCCCGATCGCCTTGGCCAGCCCGATCGCCACCGCCACGACCTTCGATCCCGCCAATCGCAGCCGATGGTCGGCCACCATGCCGGTGGTCGTCAGTCCCGGCTCGACGACATACAGCCGATTCATTCCCCCCTCGGCATCGGGGTTCCGGCCCGCCGCGAACGCCCGCTGGTTGCGGACGCCCCGGTCTTCCAAACCCAAAAAATCGCAATCCAGCGACACGATCACCTTGGCCGCCGACACCTCCGGCTCGGCCCGGAAGCGATCGGCCACCCCCGCCGCCAACCCCGTCCAAGCGATCGCCGCCAACCCCCCGGCGCCCGTCGGCTCATACTGATACAACCCCATATTCGGCAATGACTTGCGAATTTCCCCGATCAGCATCCTCCCCGCCGCCGAGGCATCGTCCTCCATCAGGATCGCCACCTTCGATCCCTGCGACTTCGCCGCGTCCGCCGCGAGGGCGTCCATCGCCGCCAGGAACGCCTCCTTGCCCGTCGTCTGCCCGTTTTGGATGAATGTCCGCGAGCGGTTGGGATCGTACAGATCCAGCACCGACGCCTGCGCGAACACATGCGTCGCCCCGCCGCTGGCCGGATGCTTGGGGTTTCCCTCGATCTTCGTCGGCCGACCCTCATGCGTCTCGGCCAAAATCCCGATCGGCTCCCCGGCCAACACCATGCTGGTGGCGAAATAAAGCGGCTGTCCGTCAATCACCTCCGACGGCTTGTCGTTATACGGCAGCAGATGGTGTTCGGGGCGTTTGCACCCGCTCAGCGTCCCCATCCCCGCCAGCGCCGCCGACGCCGCCGCCAACTGCAAAAACCGCCGTCGCGTCGGCCCGTCCGCCGCATAGGTCGCATCCAACTCCGTCGCCCCCTCCGGAAACTCTTCCCCCCCATCGCGCACCTTCCCCCCCGCTTCCGTAGACCGCCAATACCCCATCCCACCACCCATCCGCCACATCCTTTCCCCCTCTGCCCTATTTACTCACTGACAACTGACAACCGACACCTGACAACTGCCTCTCCCGTCTTCTCCGCCTACCGCCTACCCTCCTTCCGCCTACCGCCTACCCTCCTTCCGACTACTGCCTACCGATGGCACCCCGTGCAATCCACCGGCGGCCTCACCCCGCTGCTTTCCTTCAACTCGGCGCCGACCTGCTCCATGGTCTTCCCCGCGAACCGCGGATCGCTCCGCGGATCCCACGACAGGTTCGTCACCTGGTCGTTGGGCCGCAGATTCGGACCCGGATTGCGGTGGCACTCCAGGCACCACGACATCGTGAGCGGCTTGGCATGATACACCTCGGCCATGTTGTTGATCTGACCGTGGCAACTGACGCAGCTCACCCCCCGGTTCACATGCGCTTCATGGTTGAAATAAACGAAATCGGGAACCTTGTGCACCCGCACCCACTCGATGGGCCGCCCGGTGCGGTGCGACTCCCGCAGCGGCGCCAACAGCGGGCTGTCGGCCTTGATGTTCCCCTTGTCGGCCCCGTGACAATTCCAACAGGTGGACGTGGCCGGGACATTGCTGAACCACGACTCCTTGACATGGTTGTGGCAATAGGTGCAGTCCAGCCCGACCTGCTTGATGTGCAATTCGTGACTGAAGGCGATGGGCTGAACCGGCTGATATCCCGCCCGGTAATACGCCGGCGTGCCATAATAAAACGCCGCTCCCGTGGCCAACGCCCCGAAGAGCATGACCCCGAGCAACGCCTTGGCGGCGATGGTCCGCGACTGTTTGGGAAAAATCCGCGACACGTCCGTGTTCCTCGTTCCCAAGCGACCCAACCAACCCATGCCATTCGAGCGCGGGCGTCGATCCGGGCCGTTCGGCGCCCATCCGAACCGTTCCACCGCCCCCGACGACCCGCCGCCTTCCGCCCGCCGGTTCCGGTCCCGCAATGACCGAAAAACCCTCGGTTCGTGCGATTTTTCACGAACTCTAAGAAAACCGTCCCGTCCGGTCAAGTTCTCGTTGATCCTTCACCAACAAGGGCGCGGTGAACTGGATTGTCATTTTGCCGATCCCCGCGAAATGTGGTGTAGCCGCCCTCGGCTATGTCCCCCCCGTATTCACGCCGGACGTCATTCACTCAGCCGGGGGCGGCTGAGCTACAGGAATCGACGGGGCAACAGGCGAGTTGTGTGTGGCAACGAAGGTGTCTCGCCCCCGCCCCACGGCATGAACGGTACGAAAGCAGGTTGGGAAGGGATGGGAAACCGCGCATCGACCGCCTCGCCCCCCGGCCGTCTCAAACCGCCGCCAAAGCCCGGTCGAGGTCGGCGATCAGGTCGTCGATGTGTTCGATGCCGACCGAGACGCGGATGAGGTCCTCGGTGATCCCGACCTTGGTGCGGACCTCCGCCGGCATCGACACGTGGGTCATCGTCCACGGATGCTCGATCAGCGACTCGACCCCGCCGAGGCTTTCGGCCAACGTGAACAGTTTGCAGGCCGACAACAATCGGAACGCCTCGGGCTGGGCGCCTTTCACGCGGAAGCTGAAGGTCCCGCCGAAGCCGGTCATTTGCCGCTTGGCCAACGCATGTTGGGCGTGGGATTCCAGGCCGGGATGGAGCACCGCCGTCACCTTGGGGTGCTTTTGCAACCAATGGGCCAACGTCAGGGCGTTGGCGTTGTGGGCCTCCATGCGCAAGGCCAGGGTTTTGATCCCGCGGAGGACCAAAAAGCAGTCCTGCGGGCCGGCGCAGGTGCCCAGGGCGTTTTGGTGGAACGCGATTTTCTCGGCCAGGTCCGCCCGCTTGGTGACCAGGGCGCCGCCGACGACATCGCTGTGGCCGTTGATGTATTTGGTCGTCGAATGCATCACCACGTCGATGCCGAGGTCGAGCGGGCGCTGGAAGTACGGCGACAGAAAGGTGTTATCGCACACCGTCACGATGCCCTTCTTCGACGCGATCTCGGCGACCGCCGCCAAGTCCAGCAGGTTCATGAGCGGGTTGGTCGGCGTCTCGGTCCAGATCGCCTTGGTCGTCGGCCGGATCGCCTTTCGGAGGGTGCCCAGATCGCGCAGATCGACGAACTCGACCTCGACGCCGTGGGCGGCGATGACCGACGAGATCAACCGGTAGGTGCCGCCGTAGAGGTCCTCATGGACAATGAGGTGGTCGCCGACGCCGAGCATCGTCAGGAAGGTGATTTCGGCGGCCTGCCCGGTGGAAAACGCGAACCCGCGCGTGCCGTTTTCGAGTGCGGCCAGGCAATCTTCCAGCGCCTTGCGGGTGGGGTTGCCGCTGCGGGAATAGTCGAACGGGCCGGGCTGGTTGACTCCCTTGAAGGCGAAGGTGGAGGTTTGATAGATGGGGGTCATGACCGCGCCGTAGGCGGGGTCGGGGCCTTGGCCGGCGTGGATGGCGAGGGTTTGGAAACGCATGAGGCTCCTGTGATTCACAATGGCGTAGGGGCCGCCGGTGTTGGGGGTCGGGGCGGGATCATACACAAAACCCATGGGAAATGTCATTAATGCCAAACTGTCGCGGTCGAGGCGTCATTCGGGTGTCGCTGTCAAGGCAAGGGAGGAGTGGGCGTGGATCAACCGAAAAGAAAGGGGGAAGGAAGGAAGCACCCCAACCTATCCGAAGTGGCATTCGGGGATGGGATGGGCAGGTCCGATGATATCGCGCAAGAAAGCGAGCTCGGCGGCAACTTTTCACTCCCCGCACGACTTCGTGAAATAATTCGCTAAGTCGTGGCGGCGCAAAGGCTTGTCGCCTCCCGTCGAGTTCGGCGCCGGAAGCCCGCGAAAAAAAGATTTCCTTTTACGGCAAATTAGACTTGCATGACCCGCGTAGATGGTCTATTTCCACATTCTAAGACACCGAGGGGCTGGAGCCTACGGGCTGGCTCCAACCGAAGTTCCCCCACTAGGTGTCGCCGCCGTACTCCCCAGTTTCGAGGATTGTGAATGCAAAAGAGATCCTGCGCGCGCGGATTCCGCGCCCCTGCCGTGACCGGACTCGCCAACGGGCTTCTTCAAGCCACCCACCGCATTTGGAAGCAAATCCAATGCCACTGGAACCATAAAATCGGTCGGTCCGACGCGCCGTTGAACAAGGGGGGGATCGCCGGGCGGTTCAACATCAATGACGCCTTGGCGTCGCGGTTCGGCTTCTCCCGCCATTTCGTGCCCGCCCGGGCGGTGCTCGAGGGGCTGGAGGAGCGGCGGCTCTTGGCGGCGACGGTGGACTTTTACAACGGCGTGCTGACGGTGCAGGGCAGCGACAGCGTCAGCAACGCCCTGACGTTGAAATTGGATGCCAGCGGGCGATTGCTGACGGGAACGTCCAACGGGGCCTCGCGATCGGTGCTCCTGAGCCGGATCGGTGACATCAAGGTCATGGGCACCGGCCAGGTGGACACGATCAACGTCGATTCGCGGCTGACCAAGGGGGTGTTCATCGACGCCAAGGGGGGCAACGACATCATCACCGGCGGCAGCGGGGCCGATTCGATCAACGGCGGGGATGGCAACGACACGATTTACGGCGGCAACGGCAATGATGTCATGGACGGACAGAACGGCGATGACAAGGTGTACGGGCAGGGCGGCAACGACATCCTGCATGGGGGTTACGGCAACGACAGCGTCTTCGGGGGCAGCGGCAACGACAAGGTGTACGGCGATGCCGGCAACGACAGCCTCAACGGCGAGGATGGCAACGACCTGGTCGATGGCGGAACGGGAACCAACACGGTGATCGGCGGCGGCGGGACCGATACCCTCCTGGGCGCTTATGTCGCGCCCAAGCCCGTTCCGACGCCGGCGCCCACGCCGACCCCCACGCCGGCGCCCGCGCCAAAACCCACGAACAATCCCACTCCCACGCCAACGCCGACCCCGACCCCCGCGCCGACGCCCAGCGCCAACGCCCCGACGGTGACGATCAATCAGTCGGACGCGACGATCACGGCGGGGAACACGGTCTATTTCGACGGGCTGTCGAGCACCCTCAAGAGCGGCTCGATCCTGACGGCCAAATGGCAGTGGAACTTCGGCGATTCCGGCTCGAAATACAACACCCTGTCCGGGTGGAACGCGGCCCACGCCTTCGACAAGGCCGGGACGTATGTGGTGAAGTTGACGGTGACCAACGACAAGGGCGCCGCAACCACGTCGAGCGTGACGGTGAAGGTTTCGGCCGACACCCGTCGAACGATCTACGTCGATGCCCAGGGCAACGATGCCAACGACGGCTCATCGCCGGACAAGGCGATCCGCACGATCGCGCGGGCGAACGGGCTGATGGGGGACAATACGCGGGTGCTGCTGCAGTGCGGCGACACGTTCTACAGCTCGACGGGGCTGAGCGTGCCGTGGCACAACGTCCTGATCGGGGCCTACGGGAGCGGGTCGAGGCCGCTGATCCTGTTCACGTCGAACACGGCGTGGGACGCGGCCATCTCGACGTTCTCGACATCGGACCATGTGACGGTCGAGGACCTGACGATCGACAGCAACAAAGGCCAGGGCAGCGCGGTGGCGGACCTGATCTCGACCTACGGGATTTACGCCCGGGGCAAGCACATCACGGTGCGGGACAGCGAGTTCAGGAACCTCGGCGATGCGATCAACGCCAACGCCGCTCCCGAGGGGCTGCTGGTGCAGGACAACATCGCGCCGCTGGCGACGGGCATCCGGGGCTATTTCGTGTGGCTGAGCGGCACGGATGTGACGCTGTTGGGCAACAAGGTGGCCAACTCGACCCGGCAGCATGTGGTGCGGATGGTGGACTACGACCGGGTTCTGTTGGCGTACAACGACTTCACGAACCTGGACCGGCGCGGCGCGGGGGATTACGGCGACACGGCCAAGGGGTCGATCATCGCCCACACCGGGAATCACGCCTACATCGACGACAACGTGACCCACGGCGGGTCGATCACGGTCGGCCCGCTGGGGCAGGACAATGTGACCGCCGGCGACCGGAGCAACTGGGCGGTGGTCGAGGACAACACGATTTACGGCACGCATGTGGGGCTGTTGACCGGCGCCCAGCATGTGATGGTGCGCGACAACCTGATGTATGTGGACAACCAGCCGCCGATCGCGGTGGAGGGTTATAGCACGCAGTACAATCGCGGGGTTTCGGACGTGACGGTGCTGCACAACGTCGGGGTGAATTACGGCGCGTACGGCAAGTTCATGGTGCTCAACGGAGCCGCCGCCGGGATCACGCTGGATGACAACACCTATTACGCGCCGAACCTGACCAGTGGCGACGGCGACCACGCGGCGGTGGACGTGGGCGTCAACGACCTGTCGAGCTTCACGGCGATCGACGGCAACACGTGGATGCTGCGATTCGGGACCTACCAGCCGGGGGCGATCTTCTGGGTGTCGTCCGGCGGCTGGAGCGGCACCGCGATGCAGACGCTGTCGCAGTGGAACGCCAATTCGCAGGTGGGCAACGACTCCGCGGTGAACTTGGCGCTGTCCAACAATGTCAACGTCGGGGCGCTGACCAGCGCGTTTGGGGCGACGGCGTGGCAGTAGGCGGGTAGGCAATTGAGGGTTGGCGGTGGGCGGAGAGCGGTGGGCGGTTGATCGTTACGCCGTGTGCGAGGGTTCGACTTTCACCATAGCGGCATGGGATGCACG
>JBBSAF010000143.1:0-6830 GCA_038252525.1 Tepidisphaerales bacterium | reverse complement strand
TCGCACAGGATCGTCATCTCGTTCATGAAGGAGATGCGCGCCGCCAGCATGGTGTTGGCGGCGTACTTGGTCAGCTCCGCCGACTCCCAACCCATGGTCAGGAAGTTCTCCTCGCGCTTGATGATCGGGTCATAAAGCCTTCGCATCATGCGAAACGCCTCGGGACTGTCCCCGCCGATGACGATGCGGTCGGGTTCCAGGAAGTCCTGCACCGCCGATCCCTCGCGCAGGAACTCGGGATTGGACACGACCTGAATGTAGGCCTTGGTCTGCTGCCGCAGGAAATTGTAAAGCTTGCGATTGGTGCCCGCCGGAACGGTCGATTTGACCACGATCGTGAGCAACTGCTCCCCGGTCTGGTCGGCCAAGGCATCGCACACCTCCTTGCCGGCCTGTTCCAGGAAGCTCATGTCCACCGTGCCGTCCTCCTTGGAGGGGGTTCCGACGGCCAGATAGACCACCTCGGCGTCGCGCATGGCGGCCTTGACGTTGCCGGTGAACTCCAACTGCCCCGAGGCGTGGTTCTCGCGCATCAGCTCATGCAGCCCCGGCTCGAAGATGGGGCATTGCCCATCCTGCAAAGCCTTTAGCTTGCGCTGATCCTTCTCGACCCCGTGAACCGTGTGGCCGATGCTGGCCAGGCAGGTCGCGGTGACCAATCCGACATATCCGCATCCAATGACCGTCACATCCATGGCACAATCCCTTTCGTTTTATGGTTGATTCGTTTGGGCGGGCGTCCCGCCGATTCAGCGCGCCCGATCCAACGTCGGAGCGGTCGGCGGCTGCCATCCCCCGCTCGGTGTGGGCGATCGGGTCGCCGGGGCGATCGAAACCGGTTCCCGGATTTCCAACACCGCCGAGGATTCAGGGGAATTGGAGATCGGACGGGTCTCGGCGCTGGCCAAATCCTTCCGCGGCACGATGCGGGGTTTCTCGTGCACCATCCCCAGTTTGTACGCCGACACGATGATGGACCCGAAAACCACCATGTAGATGGCGACGACGTAACGGGTCCGCAAATAGACGATCGCCGCGCCCAAAACCGCAAACCCGACTGCCAGGATATACATGATGAGGACCGTCTGCTTGACGCTGAACCCCCGACTGACGAGCTGATGGTGAATGTGGAACTTGTCGGGGCTGAACAGCGGTCGCCCATTCACATAGCGCCGGGCGAACGCCAACGCCGTATCCAGCACCGGCAGGGCGAAAATGACGGTGGCGGCCATCATCCACTTGGCGTGCTGGCCCTCGCCCATGAGGATGATCATCACGGCGCAGCAGAACCCCAGCAACATGCTGCCGGTGTCGCCCATGAAGATGCTGGCGGGGTTGAAATTGTACGGCACGAAGCCCAGAACCGCCCCCAGAAGGGCCAATCCCAGCACGATCCGCATCCCGTCCCAATTGGTGTTCAGGGCGCTGCCGACCGTGGCCAAATGGACGGCGAGAAACAAGAGTCCGAAAGCGACGATCGCCGTCACCCCCCCGCACAGTCCGTCCAACCCATCCATCAGGTTGGTGGCGTTGCAACAGAAGACGACCAAGGCGATCACCGCCAGGCTGCTGACGACGAGGATAACCGAATCGGGGATGGCCGGGGTATGGAAAAGCGAGGTGGCGATGCTCGACAACGGACCCAGCACCGGCGCCGCCATTCGCGTGCCCACGCCGTCGGCCAGCAGCACCACGGCGGCGGCGACCTGTCCGAGGATTTTCAATCTCGGTTTGATCCCCAGAACGTCGTCCCACAGTCCCAAGATCATGATGATGCACGCGCCGACGACGATGCTGAAGCGGATGATGAGGTGTTCACTGTTCCAGCCGAGGGGCACTTGGTGCAGTCGCAGGAACTGGCTGATGGCCAGCCCGGAGATCCAGCCGAGGAAGACCGCGACGCCTCCGAGGTAGGCGACGGGGACGCTGTGCATTTTGCGGACGCCGTCGGGGTTGTCGACAATGTTGTAATAAACGGCGATGGATCGCATCACCGGGGTGAACAGGAAGCTGACGATGAAGGCGGCGTAAAAGACGTAGATATAGGGGGATAGCACCGCATCGACGGTGAAACCCTGTCCCGATTGCGCCAGGAGGTGGACCATGGGAGCGGTCTTTCGGATGCTAACGGCGGCAGCCCCCTGCCTTGCCCGCGACGACCCTCTTACCTGTTATTCGGCACGATGCGCCGGTCACTCCAGCCCCCATCGGCACGCGATCAAGGTGCCCGCCGGGGGTGAATGTCTCATCATAGCGAGTGAACGCAAACGGGAGAACGCAAATATAACCGTCGGAGGGGCAACGCATTAAGCGCCCCGGCGGTCAGGACTTGGCCAAATGCCCGGCCACGGCGGCGATGGTCGCATCCAGGGAGTGGGTCGCCCGGAATCCGATGGCGGCCCGGATCTTGTCCAGACACGGAGCCCGCCGGGCGAGGTCGTCGAAACGATGCCCATAGGCCTGCTCGTAACTGACGTGCAGGACGGTACTTACGGATCCGGTGACGGCGATCACGCGACTCGCCAATTCGTTGATCGACACCTCCTCGTCGCTGCCTACATTATAGACCTGCCCGGCCGCCTGGGGTTGGTCCATCAATCCGGTGAGGGCCGAGACCACATCGGCGACGTGGCAGAAGCATCGGGTTTGGCTCCCATCTCCATAAACCGTGATGGGATCGCCCTTTATCGCCGCCTCAACGAATCGGGGTAGAACCATGCCGTACATACCGACCTGGCGCGGGCCGACGGTGTTGAACAACCGCACCAAGACGACCGGGAGGTTGAACTGCCGGTGGTAGGCCAAGCCCAGGTACTCGTCGATGGCCTTGGAATAGGCATAGCACCAGCGCGGGCTGCGGGTGGAACCCATGACCACATCGTCATCCTCGGCGAAGGGAACCTTGGTCCCCTTGCCATAGACCTCGGAGCTGCTGGTGATGAGCGTTCGCACGCCGTAGCGGTGGGCGGCCTCCAGGACGACCTCGGTGCCGTGGATGGTGGTGCGGATGGTGCGGACCGGCTCATCGAGCACCAGTTGCACGCCGACGGCGGCGGCGAGGTGGAAGGCGGCGTCGGCTTGGCCCATCAGCAGGTTGACGGTCTGGTGGTTCTCCACGGTGTCGCGGACGAACTGGAAGGCGTCATTTTGACGCAGGTGGGCGATGTTCTCCAGCCGTCCGGTGGACAGATCGTCGAGGACGGTGACGCGATGCCCGCCGGCGAGCAACCGCTCGGCCAAGTGCGATCCGATGAACCCCGCCCCGCCGGTGATGAGATAGCATTGTGCCACGGAAGGGAAGATACGCGCGGAAGGAGGGAGGGACAAGGCGGTAGGCGGTAGGCGGAAGGCGGAAGGAAGGATGGAGGGAGGGAAGGAGGGAAGGAAGGAAGCGGAGGCCCACTTACAACTCACAACCGCTTGTATCCCCAACTCACAACGCGCAACCCACAACTCACAACCCTTCCGACACAACCCTCACCCCGTTGACACCCATCGTCGTCGGGGGAAGATGGCCGGCTTCATACAGATGGGAGCGGAGATGGCGTCGAAGTTCGGTGTGATCGTGGTGACGGCGGGGGTGGCGGGGTTGGCCGGTGGAGGGGCGTTCGTGCGGATCGACGGACGCGAGGCGCTGTTGAAATCGGTCGAGCTGTTCCTCAACCGCGACAATGTGTGCCAGATCATCGCGGCGTTCTCGCCGGAGATGATCGAGGAGGCCAAGAGCCGGCACGGGGCGCATTTCAGTTTCGCGGGGGTTCGGCTGGCCAGTGGCGGACCGGGGTGGATCGAGCAGTTGGCGGCGGCGGCGGAAAAGTTGGCCGACGAGGCGACGCACGTGATCGTGCACGATGGCGCCCGTCCGGCGGTGCCGTACACGGACCTGGAGAATCTGATGGAGGCGGCCGAGACGCATTCGGCGGTGGCGCTGTATGCCCCGAGCCGCTCGGGTGTGGTGGAACTGGACGAGGGGGGAAATCCCCTGGCGGTCCACATGGCCGATCGCTTCGCGCAACTGCTGATGCCGCAGGTGTTTGAGAAAAGCGTGTTCATGGAGATGGTGAAAACCAAACACGAGGTTCATGCGTCGAGGTTGCATCTGGTGAAGGGTTCGCCGTTGAATGTGCGGGTGGGCGGGCCGGGGGACGCGGCGTGGGTGAAGGCGATGTTGGCCCTGATGCCCAAGCCGAAGATGAAGGCGGGCAATCCGTTCGAGGAAGCGCAGTGGTGAGGTTGAGGCCGGACGGATCGCCATGACGTTTCCGATCAACACCGCGCCGGGAATGAATCGGGTGGAACCCGGCTCGGGGGCGGTCTATCCGGCGGGGACGACGAACATCAACTGGTTCGGGCTGTTCAACTCCTTGTCGTGGAACATCACGCTGGGGACGCCGACGA
Source organism: Tepidisphaerales bacterium (assembly GCA_038252525.1). Classification (GTDB taxonomy): domain Bacteria; phylum Planctomycetota; class Phycisphaerae; order Tepidisphaerales; family Tepidisphaeraceae; genus JBBSAF01. Next base: position 2,432 of record JBBSAF010000143.1, on the reverse strand, counting down.
TCCTGTACGTCAAGAGCCTGGGGGCCGGGGCGACGGTGCTGGGGGTGGTGGCGGCGCTGACGCCGCTCTTGGTGATCCTGCAGATTCCGGGGGCGCATTTGCTGGCGCGGGTGGGGTACCGGCGGGCGGTGTTCGCGGGGTGGGGACTGCGGACCCCGTTCATCTTCGTGATGGCGGCGGTCCCGCTGCTGACGGGGGTGCCGGCGGCGGGAAAAATCGCGATGATCATCGGCTGCCTGCTGGGGTTCAACACCCTGCGCGGGCTGGCGTCGGGGGCGTGGCTGCCGTGGGTGTCGGGGTTGATCCCGGTTTCGTCACGGGGACGGTTTTTGTCGCGGGATCAGGTGTTCCAACAGATCGGAAGCCTGCTGGGATTGCTGCTGGCGGCGCTGTGTGTGATGGGCAATCCGAAGCCGTGGCAGTTTTCGCTGGCGTTTGTCATCAGCGGGACGGCGGCGGTGGCGAGCCTGGGGGCGATCCTGCGAATCCCGGAGGTGACGGCGGCGGAGGTGCTCCGCCTGTCGGGACGGCGGGTGCCGTGGAAGCAGATGCTGGTCCATCCGCCGTTCCTCAAACTGGTGATCTTCGGGACGATCTGGGCGCTGGCGGCCGGGGGGCTGGGGGTGTTCGCGGTGGCGTTTTTGCGCGGGGTGGCGGGGTACCCCGACAGCCTGGTGTTGGTGATGAGTTCGCTGGCGGTGATCGGGGCGCTGGCGAGCCTGGGGTGGGTCGGGCGGCTGATCGACCGGGTGGGAAGCGTGCCGGTGCTGCGCGGGTGTTTGGTGTCGTTTTTCGTGATGACCGGGGGGTGGGCGCTGTTGGCGAGCGGGGTGGTCGGGCGCGGCGTGCCGTTGACGGCGGGACTGTTTTTGCTGTGGGGGGTGTCGGGGGCGAACTTCGTGGTGGCCAACAATCGGCTGCTTATGGGGACGGTTCCGGTGATGGGGAGGAACCATTTTTTCGCGCTGCACAGCGTCATCACCAACCTGATGCTGGGTGCGGCGCCGATCGGGTGGGGGATTCTGCTGGACACCATCGGGCATGTCACGGGGGACAACGCCGAGCGATGGCTCAACCGCTACACGATTTATTTCGTGGCGGTGATGGGAGTCATCATGGCCACGGGACTGTTCACGTTGTCGATGCGGGATCCGGCGGGGGAATCAGTCGGGTAGATCGTCGATGGGCATAGCAAGGGGCGGGGCCGAGGCGGAGAGCGCGACGGATGGGGTTTGTCGCCGGGCGTCCTTGGCGCGACGCCGCGATGGCGCGACGGTCAATTCATTGGGGATAGACCGAGGGCGACGGCCATGGTTTGCCCGATGGCGGCGGGACTCTCGGCGACGGCGATGCCGGCGGCTTCCAGGGCGTCGATTTTGGATTGGGCGTCGCCCTCCCCGCCGGAGATGATGGCGCCGGCGTGTCCCATTCGCCGGCCGGGGGGCGCGGTGCGTCCGGCGATGAAGGCGACGACGGGTTTGGCGACGTGCCGCTGGACGAATGCGGCGGCGGCCTCCTCGTCGGTACCGCCAATCTCGCCAATGAGGATGATGCCATCGGTTTGCGGGTCGTCGTTGAACAGGGTGAGCAATTCGATGTAATTGAGTCCCTTGACCGGGTCGCCGCCGATGCCGACGCAGGTGGTTTGCCCGATGTCGCGGGTCGAGCACTGCCAGACGGCCTCGTAGGTGAGGGTGCCGCTGCGGCTGATGATGCCGACCTTCTTGCCGGACTTGGCCTGGTCGGCCGGGAGGTGGATGTAACCGGGCATGATGCCGATCTTGCAGGCGCCGGGGGTGATGATGCCGGGGCAGTTGGGGCCGATGAGGACGCAATCGGGTTTATCGGCGAGGAAGGCCCGCACTTTCACCATGTCCAGGACGGGGATGCCCTCGGTGATGGCGACGATGACGCGGATGCCGGCGTCGGCGGCCTCCATGATGGCGTCGGCGGCGAAGGGGGGCGGGACGAAGATCATCGAGGCGTCGGCGCCGGTGGCGTCGACGGCGGCCTTGACACCGTTGAAGATGGGCAGGGCGTTGTCATCGGTTTGGCCGCCCTTGCCGGGGGTGGTTCCACCGACCATCCGGGTGCCGTATTCGAGGCATTGGCGGGTATGGAACGCCCCGGCGGCGCCGGTGATGCCTTGGGTGATGACCTTGGTGTCGGCGTTGACGAGGATGCTCATGGTGGGTGAAGACTACGGGGGGAGGGGGAATGGGGCAAGATGCGGCATAGCCGCCTGTAGCATAGCCGCCCTCGGCTGTGTCCCCCCGTATTCACGCCAATCGCCATTCACTCAGCCGGGGGCGGCTGAGCTACAGGGTGGGAGGGAAGAGGGGGGGGCAATGTAGCATAGCCGCCCTCGGCTGTGTCCCCCCGTATTCACGCCAATCGCCATTCACTCAGCCGGGGGCGGCTGAGCTACAGGG